>CAYSKC010000039.1:0-7514 GCA_964431615.1 uncultured Candidatus Saccharibacteria bacterium | reverse complement strand
TTGTTGATGGTTCTCAAGGTGAACAGGTCCGTTGTTTATTGCAACTGCCCCTCCAATATCACCAACAGCTTCTACAAGTCCTCTACCAACTCTACCCATTGACTGAAGACGCGATTCTCTTGCGGGGTCGACCATGAAGTCAGCAGCTGTATTTGCACCTGCTGCATATCCTGCCCTTCCCAAATCTTCCCAAATTCTTGCCGCATTTATTGCTCCTAATCTATCCGTCAACCATGAGTACCAATGTCTAGGACCTTGGGCTGCATTAAAAAGATATTTACTTGCTAACTCTCTTCTTGTATCCCATAAACTAGGTTGTTGTTCTTGTATTGGCATTGTCATGAGCATAGATAATGATATGTTCTAGGTATATTATAGGCCATATGATTGGTGTAGGTCAACTGTTTAGGGATTATTTCGGAGAAATAGCATTTAATCCTTTTTTTATATTATTTACAGCTTCTAGGGTTTCTTGAAGTTCCTCGGGTTTTGTATTTGCTACGAGTTTGTCAAGTTCGCTGTTGTACTCTTGTTTGTATTGTTGACTCAAATTCTGGAGTGATTCGGTATAGTCATCAATAGATGTCTCAAGACTTTCCAGAGCTTCTTGACTTAGCTCATCTAGATCTGCAAGAAGGTATACTTTCTCTGAGTCATCAAAAAGTGTTGTGTCTACAATTTTCTTTTTTAGAGTTTTGAGATCTTTCATATTATCTGATACAAATTACATCAAATATTGCTAAGCTGCAACCACCGCAATTTCTTTTTGTCCTTTCATCAGTGCCTTGACACCTTCCACAATATCCATAAATCCATCAATAGCTCCCGGACTGATCAGTGCTGATATTACTGGTATAGCATTTCCGATTGCAAGTGGCCCAATCCTAAATTTTGAAACCTTCGAAATTACCTTTCTATCTGCGACCCAGTTTGCTTGTGCAGCCTTATATGACATTTTTGCTAACTTCTCTCTTGGTTTTCTCAAAAAAGATCCTTTTACTTCTTTTTGGAATGGTCTATTGATTCTCACCCCAGATTTATTTACTGTGTTTACATTTTTTTCTATTCCATGAAATGATGAAAATGGTATGGATATAAAATTACTTGCTGATCTGAGTTTTCTGCCAGTCAATTTTTCTGTTACGAATGCTGTAGCCATATCGAGGAGTATTTCTGATATGGGATCTCCGAGTGCCAACAGTTCGTCAAGCGAATCAGCAGCAACATTTGCAAGTATTTTTGCTATCCCTTCTGTAATCATGCGTGCTGGACTAATTGTTTTTTTTACTTCTGGATTTAGATTATTTCTCACTATCTCTCTGGTGGTATTTTCCATTTCTGCATATTTGTCGTCGATTCCATTGAGTTTTTCTTGTGTAGGAGGGGGGAGTTTTTCAAAATTTGCATCTCCTTGCTCAAGTATTCTTCGTTCTTCTCGTAGATATGCTTCAAACTCGTCCGGTGTCATATTTCTGGTTGTATCTTTATCATTATGCAAGTAATTTTTCGCTTCTGGAGGTAAATTTGTTCTTGAAGAAGTTTTTACGTCAGTAGAATACTTTTCGTATTTACGGTTGGCTAATTCTAATCTTCCTGTTTTTGGGGAAATTTCTGGATTTGTGTATCTGTCATACATTCTAACCTGATTCATTTCTTCTTTATTTCCTGTTTTATTAAATCAAGTGCTTTTTGCATATCGTCTGCAACCGCTTCTGGTGCAAGGTCTTTTTTTTCTCTTGCTTTGGTTTTGATATCTTCAAGGTCTTGTTTAAATTTTTCTATGTACTGAAGTGATATGGATTTGTTGGAGTCAATATAATCAAGAATAATATTGTAGATCTCGTCTTTTTTTTCGTCTGAAAGTTTTGGAAAAATTTTCAAAAGAAGTTCTTTTTCTGTTTTTTTGAAAAGATTTGTCTTTCTAATTAGTCTTTTTATTTTGAAATTTTTGAACATTTTGAAAAACATTTAATTTCTATTATGTTGAATATTTTGAACTTCTAATTTTGCCAAATTAAAAACACCTCCCGCTAGTTGACCTAACCCACTTCTGATTTTCTTGCTTCCCTCGTGAGAATATCTAAGTCCTGCAAGAAGCCCAGGGCTGACAAGATCTCCAAATCCTGGTACAACACTTAGTCCCAGTCCTAGAGCCCAGTCAATAGGCTTGACAGGAATTTTTGCCTTTTTGACCATCCAAGCCATTGCTGTATCTACTGCTTCTTCCGAGAAAGGAAAAAATTCCGACAAGCCTTGTGTCAAGGCTCCCATGATTGCACCTTCGCCAAAATCAGCGACAAAACTAGCTCCTGCTGCAAGGTGTCCTCTTTCTGCTTCAACAAATCCATGCCCAATGTCTAACAAAGCACCTCCTATTTGGCCCCTTGCGTTTGTTCTCATTTCGTTGAACTTTCTGGTGTATTCTTCTTGTGTATCTCTAATCGGTTTGAGGTATTCAGAATTTTCTGGAGATTTGAGCAAGTTTTCTATACCCTGAAGTTGTTCTTTTTGTGGTAGAACTGTAGTTGTCATCAATTTTCATTTATTATCTATTTTTTCTGCCTGAGAGCAGGTATTCTCAATATGCTAAATTATAAGACTATTGGCATTCTCTTTCAACCACTTTCTTTTTTTCTTGTAATCAGGAATTTTTTGGCTGACTAATCCCCAAAAATTTTCTGAATGGTTATGTTCTTTGAGATGACAAAGTTCGTGTATGACCACATAGTCAAGTATTTCAAGAGGTGCGAGTATTAGCTTCCAGTTGAAGTTCAAATTTCTTTTTGTAGAACAACTTCCCCAATTTGATCTGTTGTCTTTGATTGCAATTCTGTTGTATTGGAAATTGTAGAATTTATTGTATTCTTCAACACTTTCAGTAACTATTTCTCGAAATTTTTTTTTGAACTCTTTGATTATGGTATTTTTAATCAATTTTTGATCTTGGGATTTCCCAGTTGGGACTTTTAGAAGTAAATCATTGGAACTAACTGTTGCTTTTGCATTCTGAATAGGTTTTTCGATTATATATAATTTGAGTTTTTCACCCAGATATGGAATTTCAGAACCATGAGTTAGATTAACAAAATTGACATTTGACCTTTGACATTTGACTCTTGACAGGATCCAGTCTTTTTTTTCTTCTACAAAAGCATGTGCAAATCTTTCTGGGATATATTTTGGACAGGTGACAATTACCTCTCCATCATGAGAGATATTGATTCGTATATTCCTCGATAACTTATTTTTTTTGATTTTGTATTCAAACGATAATTTTGACATGATGCAATATACAGTAGGAGTGTTGTTTAAAACAAGGAGATTGAATTGTTGCCGTTTGTTCTTTAATATTGTTTGGGGCAAAGCTATTTTTGATCAGAATTTTCATTTTTTTTAATTTTTCAATACATGGTTGATATTGCTTTTAGTGAAATTACAATAATTATCACAATTGCAGCGCTTCTTGGAATTATTGCAAGCAAAATCAAACAACCTCCACTGCTTGGATATATTGTTGCTGGAATTCTGATTTCACAATTTGAAATAATCAAAGACCAGAGCGAAGTGGTAGGACTTTTTGCTCATATAGGGATAGCTTTTCTTCTTTTTATACTTGGGTTGGAACTTGATCTCAGGGATTTGAAAAAACTTGGCAGTTCAGTCATAGTCTTGGGTATCGGGCAAATCCTGATTACCTTTGTGTTTGCATTTGTTCTAACCAAAATATTATTTTTTTCAACTATTGCATCAATTCTAGTATCAATAGCTATCACATTTTCAAGTACGATAGTCATTGTCAAGCTTTTTACAAGCAAAAATGAGATGTCTACGCTTCATGGGAAACTTGCAATAGGTCTTTTACTTATTCAGGATTTGTTTGCAATATTTGTCATGGTGATTTTGACAGCTTTTTCATCATCAGATGACAAAACTCCGATTTTGAGTCAATTGGGGTTGGTTGTTGCTAAGTTTGTGGCTTTGACAATTATTCTTGTGATTGTAACCAAAACTATCAATTGGATTATCGACAAAATCAACGATGAGAGAGAGACCCTTTTTGTAATGGTTATTGCTTGGTCTTTGTTTTTTTCGACACTCGCAGCATCGCCGATTTTTGAGTTTTCAATCGAAATAGGTGCATTTATGGCTGGAATTGCATTGTCTTCAAGGCGTGAACACCTACAGATAGAATCTTGGACAAGACCGCTTCGGGATTTTTTTCTAACAATATTCTTTGTTGAACTGGGATTGAATATGAGTTTTCAGTCTATTGGTGGTACATTGTTCCCAGCACTGTGTCTAATTTTCTTTGTGTTGGTGATCAAACCCCTTATTTTGATATCGATTATAGCTTTTCTTGGATACAACAAAAGGTCAAATTTTTTCACTAGTATCTCAATTGGTCAAGTCTCGGAATTTAGTTTGCTTATTGCGTCTCTAGGATTAGCGTCAAATTATCTGGATGAAAAATCTTTGGGTGTGATTACTGTGGTTACGGGCACAACTATGGCAATCTCGACATATTTGATAAACCACAAAGAGTTTCTTTATTTAAAATGCAAAAAGTTTATGAATTTCTATTCTCAAAACAAGAGAGGTTCGTACAAAAAATCAATTGATAATCATACGGTTATATTTGGTTTTCATAGATTGGGATCGGATTTATATGACATCATCAAACAAAATCCAGATGATTATTTGATTATTGACCATGACCCATTCAAAGCGCAAGAATTGGAGAAAGAGGGTATCAATGTTCTTTATGGTGATATGAGAGATGTGGACATATTTGATACACTAAACCTTCAGAAAGCAAGGCTCATTGTTTCAACTGTTCCTGAGAAAGAAGCAAACCTTGCACTTCTTGAATACCTAAAAAACCACAAGCTCAAGACTCCAACTGTCCTTTCTGCCAAATCTGATCAAGAAGCAACAGCTTTGTATGAGATGGGTGGGGATTTTGTTCTATATCCGCATATGCTTGCAAGCCAGAAGTTGAAATCTATAGTGAAATATGATGATGCAGAGCTTCTCCCAAAGATTACGGCGCTTACTCAAAAACAGATCAAAAGTCTTGAAAAACGTCTTTCTCTTCAAATCAATCAGGTATTTTGATTTTCTAGGGTAACAAAATTTCTGAGAATGCGTTAAGATTATTAAATTCACGAAATTTATATGTTTGGGAAGTTTTTTTGGAAAATTATTGATTTTTTTGAAATTTTTATCCTGATTTTTATTGTTTTGGGCTTACCTCTGATTTTTTCTAGGGAAGTGTATTTGATGTATGAACTCCCAAAAATTCTATTGTTTAGAATATTTGTGATTCTGCTTCTTTTTGTACATGGAATGAAATCTTTGCACACACCTATTTTGGGCTTTCAAAAACTTTTTTTGGAACTCAAAACTCTTTATTTATCTGGATGGATAAAATTTTTTGTAGTATTGGCTTTGTTCTTTTTGGTTCTTTCAACAATTACGAGCCCAAATTTTTTGACAGCTTTCTGGGGAAATTATGACAAACGGTTTGGATTGTTCACAATTTTGCATTTTCTTGTTTTTGGAATCACAACGCTGAGTATCTTGCGTTCTAACTGGCAAAAATTTTTATCAGCATTCCAAATATTTGTGGTAGTTCCTCTTGTAGTAAATGCAATTGTTTCTTTTTTCCAACTTTTTTTGGGTGGGCTGGATCTTTCTTTGACAGAGGGACGTGCTGTCGGGACTTTTGGGCAAGCAAATTTTCTGGCAGGATACTCAATAATGTTACTCCCCTTTCTTGTTTTTTTCTTTTATAGAACAAAGAGAATTTTGCCCAAGATTTACCAATGTATTGGGATTATTTGTGCAGTTGTTGTTATATGGTTTTCTGGGTCGAGAATAGGGATTGCATTATTGATATGTCTTTTTATTGTTTTTGGATTTTTTGTATTGATGAATGCGCTTGCAGATGGAGTTAAATCTAAAGGAATGATTCTTGGAAAAAGATTGAAAGTATTTTTGTTTTTTATATTTTCATTATTACTCATTATTTCTCTGGGTTTATTTATTTTATTTTTTCCAAGATTTAATAGATTTGGGCTGGTTGACGAGACAAGAGTACTAATTTGGAAATCATCTATCGATTTGATTGAGGAAAGACCACTTCTGGGATATGGACTGGATGTTTCTGGATATGTCTTTCCAACCAAGATGTACGAAAACGGGGTTTCACATGCACTGGCATTGGACAGAGCTCATAGTGAGATTCTCGAACTTGCTGTCAACGGAGGAATTCCATTTGCAATCATTATTATCTTACTAAATTTTGTACTTCTCTACTCTCTTTCAAAAAAACTCAGAGTCTCAGAAAGATCTCTTGAGAAATATATGATTTTTGTGTTGATGGTGAGTTTTATGGTTTTTTGGGTGAGATCTAGTGTAGATGTGAATGGTATCAATCAGTATATTTTGTATGTTTTTGTTTGTGTTGCAATTATGCACAAGATTATTCAAAACAGAGTTAAGAAAGTAGTAGTACTACCAAAAGAAGCAGGTTATAACTACGTGGTCGTTTTGATTTATATTATAATATCTGTACTTGGCGTAACTGTTAGTTTAACTGAATTAATTGCTGACAAATACTACCACGATTTCCAACATTCCAATAGTCTTGACAAGATTCAAAAGTCTGTTGATTTTGCACCATATGAGGTGAGGTATAGGATGGAATTTCTAGATGCAAAAGTGAGAGCTCAAAATAAGTTCAAACTTTCTGAGGTCATGTCACAAATAATTATTGATCAACAAGAGTATTCGGCAGAATACTATTATAGAATTGGAAAATACTATGAATACATGGACAATGATTTACTTGCACATGAAAATTATCGCAAAGCTGTGAAGAAAGCACCAGTTAGGAGAATATATGTTGAAGCATTCAACGAATAAGTTTGTATTTTTCTTGTTTTGAATTTTCAAATTCTATATTCAACATTTTGTCTTCTGGGAAATTGTGGATATTGGGCTATATCCATGATAAAATTTTTATGTTTTTAAATTTTTAGTTTTTAGATCAATCTGATGTTTTTACTCAAGAGTTTTTTGTTTCCGTTGTTTTCTCCATCTTTTTATCGTGAAGCAGTATTGAAAAGAACCACAAAAAGGGCTTTTGGAACGGTATTGATATTCTTGTCGATCATTTCACTTATACAAAGTATTATCTTCGGGATTGGTCTTGGAATTGGTCTAGTTGCTCTTCCTGATGAGATGGGAGAATTTCCAAAAGTTACTGTTACAAAAGAAGGGCTAGATATTCAAGGACTTGATATGCCTTTTGAGTACTCTGATGGTGGACAGTATATAGGTATCGATACTACGGGGACTTTGACGGAAATTCCAGCAGGATATGCTGAAGGAATACTGTTTTTGAAAGACAATGCTTTTTTTCGAAGCAAGGAGATGTATGGTGACCAACCATTGTCTTACGAGGAACTACTCACGGGTTTTGAAACCGATGAAATTTATTTTGATGGGGA
>CAYSKC010000038.1:0-7612 GCA_964431615.1 uncultured Candidatus Saccharibacteria bacterium | reverse complement strand
GAAAAGCTTGATAAGGAAGGAAAATATGATATGGCACTTACAAAAATTGATACTGCTCTAGCGTCAAATAATAATCATCCTGCTCTTTTTTATATGAAAGCATATATTTTGGGACACACTGATAGAATCGATGAAGCTATTGAAATACTCGAAAAACTTCATTTGGAGTATCCAAATGCACCTTTTGTCGTCAGCCAGTTATCCTATGATTATTTTCTATCTGGAGACTGCGAAAAAGCTGAAGAAATTGCATTGAAGATGGCCAAAATAGATGGAATCATGTTGGTTGATGAAAGGATACTATATGGAAATGCAGGTATTGTTTTGGCAGAATGTGAAAGTGATAGTGAACAAACAAAAATATTTCTGGAAAAAGCACTAGAGAGATCCACACTTGAAGCTGACAAGCTTATCTATCAAGAATACTTGGATACACTATTATAGTTAATTAATCTGAGTTACGAATTAACTAAAAATTGAAAACAAGTATGGATTATGAGTTTAAATATTGTCACGTGACGAAATGAATTTAGAATATCTAGGTGAAATAAGCGTTAAGATTTTTTTAGTGATAACGTGAAAATTAGTGAATGAACATTTAGATATTCAAATATATGAGTACAGTGACTAGCTTTTTTGGTTACTTATTTTTGCAATGTAAAAAAGTAACGAAAGAAAAGATCTTTATATAAAAAAAGCCTGATTTAAATTACATTACCGAGATACAAGAATAGATGTAATTCTATTCAATTCGTAACTCACATTAATTATATTATTAGATTTCACGAATGAAAAAAGTAAACAAATTTTTTTATTTTCTAATTATTGTAGTAATTCTTCTTTTTCTTCTTTTCTCAGTATTTATTTGTCTTTTCGTTCTTGGAAAACACAAAATTTATTCTGATATAGTTACTTTCGAAAATTTTACTGAGTCGGGAGATGAAACAGAAATTAATATATCAATTGAGGATAGCAATGAGTCAATTATTAAATACAATATTATTAATAATTCTGAAGACCAGAAAATTGGGTATATTTCAGTTTTCAAAGAGGTTGATTACGGATGTGTAAAAGTTGAACGTTGTCCATGTGGAAATGGTTGCGATCTAAATCTTACCCCAATCGATATGGCTGAAACCCAAGAATATGAATGGGACAAAAAAACTCAAATGTGTTTTTTGGGTAAAATTATTAAATTTGATGCCGAGCCTGGAAAATATAGAATAGTGTTTTCAACTCTCGGAGAAGATCGGAAACAGACCAACTATTACTCAGAATTTGAGATCAAGTAGCCTCTTTGTAATCCATCTCAAACAAAGAAATCTTTTCAGATAGCTTGGCCAGATCTGAATTTGTGATTTTATGGAGATTTTGTATCCAGTTATTTGCAATAAATTCTTCAATTTTTTGTGCCGATTGGAGTAGCATTTCAAAATCTTTGGAAAGATGACTGGCATTTTTTTTATTCAAAGAATATCTTTTCCGTTTCTCCCTCAAATTTTCTTCCAAACTAACAATCCCATTTGGTGAAATTCTATGATCTGAATAAACGCAAATCTTCCACTCAAGATTATTTGATTCATATATTCTTTTGAAATTTTTGAATCCCCAGTTTTCAACTATGAATTTCACCTTATCGTTAATACTCAATTTCCTAATCATTTTTCTCGTGGCGATATCTTCATCAAAACCATATTTTTTTTGCATATCTTTTTTTACCTTTCTCCAATATTCAATATTTTTTTGTTCACCACCCAAAAGTTCAGGAAAATTATCGAAATCAAATTTCAAAATATTGCCAAGGTCATGCAGAAGGCAAGATGCAACTATAACCTCCAAATCAAGCTTTCCTCCTTTCCACGAATCGGCAATTAACAAAGCAAGGCTAGCCACACGAATCATATGAAGCTGAAGGTTTGGAGGGATTTGAAATTTTTTATATATATTTGAAATCCTCATACAAAATCGATAATTTGCAATTAACTCAAATTAATCAAATCGGAGCCTCAATGTTGAGTTCTTGATCATACGACTTAAATTCAATCGAATAACTTTTTCTACCGTCATAATGATCTTTCTCTACATTCAGTTTTATTGATTTTACATAATCATCACCATCAACTATTATTTCCGCAGACTCAATTCCCCAGCCCCAATCTGCTTTAACTGTTGTTACAATATTATCTAAGAAAGAGTTTGATATTGTGTTTTTCTCATATGTAATAGTGTAAACCGTGAATTGCTCACCACCAATTGATTTTAGAGTTTTTTCAATCTTATTTATACTTGCATTTACTAATAGAAGATTTTCAAAATTGGTAGCTAAACAAGTTCCATATTTAGTTACTTCGTTTCTGCAGTAGTCATTGCACTGTATTATCATTGGGCCATCTTCATAATTTTTACATAATTCTTGAACTTCTACTTTTGTCCACATTTCATCATTGGATTTATAATACCTATATCCATCCATCAGAACTATTTCTTCAGAACCATACCCTGTCAATAAATTTGGGTCCTCAAATATATTCATAAATTTGAGTTTATTGTTTTCGATATCCACCCAAGCTTCTTGTTTATAAGAAAGTGTTCCATCCTGCATTTCTTGTAAATAGTTAAAATTGACAGATTTCAATTCAGCCCATTTATTAAAAACCATTTTCAGTTCATTTTTGTAATCCGACAATGGATCCGTAGGTTCCACTGCAAAAAATTCTGGACGAGCACCTTCCGTCATATCTGGTCCACCAAATTTTTCAGAAGCATATTTAAACTGTTCAAATGTGTTTTCACTGCTGTTAATTTCATATGCAATTTCAAAAGAATGGTCATTAAAATTGAAAAAATATGCAGTGTAAGCAAAAAGGCCCGCATCGCCGAAAGAAAAGATTACATATTGTCCCTCTTCTGTCTTCTTGCCAAGAGATGCTCCATCGAAACCTTCCCAAATACTTTTACTAATTTCAAAAATATTCTCTTTCGTTTCAGCATTTCTCAAAAAGCACTTATCAGTTTCTTCAGATATTTGGTATGTTCCGCAGTAACCATAAATTTCAATATTTTCATTTGTCTCTTTTTGAATTTCTTCAGTGGTTTGTTGATCTTCATTCGCTTGAAGATTGGTAGGCATCACTATATCATTTCTGTTTTTGGTAAAGTTCTTATTCACATAAAGGAGCATTACAGCCCCAAGCAAAATAATTAATCCAACTGCTAATGCCCCATACTTAATTTTGTTACTCATATCAATAATTTAAAAAATTAGTCTATTAATCAAGACGTGGTAATCAATATATTATTACATCGATCCTATTTCCTAAATCCTAATTCCTAGTTCCAACAATTTAAAACGATTTTTATCAACTTTAGAACAATTTTAATCTACTTCCTCGGCCACTGTGCATACATCAACGTCTCCGCTTCATCAACGCTTTTTGGGATTGCTCCCCAGATTTTTTCTGTGATGAATGGGATGAATGGATGAAGTAGTCTCATATAAGTATCGAGACAATACCATAGAACCCATAGGGCTGACTTTCTTGAATCTTGAGCCTCAACACTTGTATTGATTGAATTACCTTCTCGATCCTTTGTGTATATCCTTGTCTTTACCTTTTCGATATATTCATCTGCAAAAGTATGCCAAAGAGACTCGTACAAATTTTGTGCTGTAATTCCGAAATTGAAATTATGCATATTTTTTGTAGAACTTTCTATAAGTTCCTGAATATGGTTAAGCATTTTTTCATCATCATCGGCATACTTTAAATCCTCTTTGTTAATTCCCACAGGATCAAAACCAGCATTTTCTAGATTCATCAATATGAACTTAGAAACATTCCAGATTTTGTTACAGTAGTTTCGAAATCCTTCGATTTTTTCCTCAAAGAGTCTGTAGTTTTGTCCCACTTTATTTCCTACCACAAAACTCAGTCTTAGAGCATCGGTTCCATATTTTTGCATCATCTCAAATGGATCAATTCCATTTCCTTTTGACTTGCTCATCTTGACACCGTTTTTGTCTAGGACAAGACCGTGTAGATAAACGTTTTTAAAAGGAGCAATTATGTTCCCATCGACCCCCTCTAACTCCCCCTTTTCAAGGTGGAGAACTTTGGTCGCTTTGTAAGGACAGAGAAGCATCATTCTAGTTACCCAGAAAATTAGAATATCCCATCCAGTCTCCATAACCTGAGTAGGGTAGTATTCTTTGAAGTCTTTGTGAGCCTCACTTGCTAGTAAGGTTAAAACTGGCCACTGACCTGAAGAAAACCAAGTATCCAATACATCCTCATCCTGTACCCAGTTATTCTCAGAGATAGTTAAATCTATGGTTTCCAAATTTTCGAGTCTGTGCTTTCTAGATTCTTCCAAAGTTAATCCTCCAAGTTTTCGAAGGAAAACCCTAATAGGTCCAGCATGTGTAACGATCAAAATATTTTTTTTGTCCGAATAATTATTTCTGACCCAATCTATAAATTTATCAATTCTATTTTCTACATCAGAAATTGATTCTCCATTTGGTACGTTGTCTTGAAATTGAAATTTTTTTGATTCAATCTCACTTAAATCCGATAATTTCTTGCCTGTCAAATCACCTTCGTTTCGCTCCATAAGTAAATCGGACTCGATAATTTCAACATTCAATTTTTTGTTTAATATCTCAGCAGTTTCTCTCGCCCGAGAGAGAGTAGAACTAATTATCAAATCGAATTTCGCTCTTTCTTTTTCGATAGTCGAGCTTAGTTCGTGGGCTTTCTGTTTCCCGTTTTCGGTCAATTTATAATCTGTCTGTCCACAAAGTAATCCCAATACATTTCCCTCGCTTTCTCCATGTCGAACAACTGTTAAATTTATTCCCGGTGGTTTTTGAGCAACCAACATGGCTTTTTTGTAGTCATCTCTGGTATGCATGATTTTCTCACCTATTTTTTCTTTGACCTCACCACTTTCGGTCACATATTCTTCGGGTTGAGATTTGTACCAAACAGGAACTCGATAACCCCACCAAAGTTGGCGGGTAATACACCAGTCTTCAGGTTGATCCATCCAGTTGAGGTAAACATTTTTCTTGCCTTCAGGCATGATATTTGTAAAGCCCTTTTCAACAAGCTCTCTTGCTTTTGCTTTCAGAGGTTTTGTATCGAGAAACCATTGATAGGAAACAAGGGGTTCAATAGGATATTTACACCTTTCGCATATTTGTACTCTGTTTTTATAACTCTCCTCAATTCGGACAAGCAAACCATCATTTTTCATATCTTCAAGCATTTGTTTTCGTGCCTCTTTGACCCACATACCTTTATATTTTCCAGCTAAATGATTCATCTTTCCATCAAATCCTATACACTGTTTTTCTGGCATGATTTCTTTGTGTCTCATAGCAATCTCCCAATCTTCTTTGGCGTGTGCAGGGGTAACTTTCAAAAGCCCAGTACCAAATTCTTTGTCTACTGCCGAGTCTCCAATAATTTTCATTTTGACTTTTCCCTGTGGTCCCAAAAGCTCAATCTCTTTATCGATGAATTCTTGATATCTTTCATCATCAGGATTACATGCGATTGCTGTATCTCCAAATATTGTTTCGGGTCGGACAGTTCCGATTACAAAACCATTTCGATAGAATTTATCATCAGGATAATCAGCAAATTTGATCAAATGAACACCACCGAATTTCTTTGGAAACATGTCATATAGATCAAGGATTATTTTGTTGATAATATCCTCTGCAGTTCCTTCTTTTGCAACCAATAATTTATGATCACCATCAAGTCTCATCATTATCCCAATAGCAATTCCCTCAAGTTTATCTCCCATCTCCAAGCCTTCTTCAAACCCAATAAAAATAACATCCAAATCATCATCATCGTTTGGATTTGCTTCGCCTTCAATATAACCATAATAATCAAATTTCCATTGGTATTTCTCACCTTTGCTGTTTACACACTCCTGGCCTTTTTTCCTCTCTACGACAGCTATGGTTTTTTTGTTTGCATACTTCCTCTTGATCTTGAGGATATATTCATCTGGCTCAGGAAATGCGTATTTAAAATATACAAACTGTCCTTCACTATCTTTGTACTCAGTATCAATATCTGCAAGGGCTGTATAGCACCTTGGACACCAGTTGATAAGTCGTTTGTCTCGATAAATGAGATCATCATTATAAAAATCAATAAAAGTTTTCAAAACCTCATCAACAATTCTTGGATCAAGTGTGAATAGTTCTCTGTCAAAGTCGGCAGAAAGACCCAAATTCTTTTCCTGTTGTCTAGCATTTTCAGCTTGTTCCATACAGAATTGGTAGCATCTTTTGTAAAATTCCTCTCGTCCTAATTCTCTTTTCTTGATACCTTGCTTATCCAAAACGTCCCTTTCATAAACTACTTCTGTTTGGATACCTGCATGATCTTTCCCTGGAAGAAGAAGCACTTTTTTTCCAATCATTCGCTGAAATCTTCCCATGAGATCCTGATAAGCATAGCCGGACATGTGACCTAAATGGAGGTTCCCATTGGCATTTGGTGGAGGCAAGATATTTGTATAAGTCTCTCTCTCACCCTTGATCCTTGATCCTTGATCTTTAAACTTTGATCTTTGTCCTCCGTTCTCTGTTCTTCGTTCCCCGTTTTCCGCTTGCCGTTCATCGTTCTCCGTCCTGAGCGAAGTCGAAGGATCATTGCTGATTTTCTGACCTCTGACCTCTGATCTCTGTTCTGTGTCTTCTGTCCTCTGTCCTACATATGCAGTCGATAATTTCTTTTCGGACACGTACTCTGGTCTATAAAACTTATTTTCAAGCCAGAACTTTAATATTTCTCCCTCAGTTTCTTTTGGGTTGTATTGGCCTTTTGGTAACATTTCTCGTAAATTAAAATTTTTAAATAAAAAACCCCTTGCTTTAGCTCTCGGATCGTATCCAAGAAACTAAAAATCAAGGGGTCGAAACTCGACGGTACCACCCTTTTTCCCTTCAAAGCTTTAGCGAAGAAGGGCACTTTATTTACTGCTATTACGGGCTTACCCGACTGGGTCTAGTGCATGTGTCATCTTGAGTGTTCACGAAGTGAACGTATCGAAAGATATACATGGTTTTTCCAGTTCCTTGTCTAGAAAGACAATCAGGCGACGTCCTCCTGATGTAGGCTTCGAGTAATTTTAGCACAAATTAAATTTTACGATGGATTAGTTATTGCAAGTTGGAATCATCCAATTGTGTGCGTCATCTTCCTCATCAATGTATGTATTGAATGCTTGAATAAAGGAAGTCGTATTTAGATAAGTCCCATATCTAGCAATTATTTTATATTCGAAAGTCCAATCGTTACCTTTTGCATAACACTCAGGCGAATAGGCTTTTTTATTTAAACAATCGCTACATTCTGGGTCATCCAACATTCTATCGCCTCTTAAATCAATCTTTGCATAACTACTTACTCTTGGGAAATCACTTGTTGTATACTCCTACGAATTAATGTAACTGAGCTTTTTAGTCTTAAAATCAAAATAGAATACATCAAGAGGAATACCTATATCATCACTTGGAGATCCATATATCACATATCTTCCGTTTTTAAATAATTTCCCTAAAAATATTTCTGATGCTCTTTTA
>CAYSKC010000037.1:3541-7645 GCA_964431615.1 uncultured Candidatus Saccharibacteria bacterium | reverse complement strand
CGATTAATCTCATTCCCCACCTTTGTACCTGTTCTCCTGTTTCAAGTGTTTTTATCAAATTTTGATCATCTTGATCTGTGATTATGAATGGTTCGCCACCTTTAACTGCTTTGGATTGGAGATCTCCAACAACTATAACTTCGGTAGAATCAGGTATGTATTTGAGCACCAATCTGGTTGACCCAATTTCTGAAGAAATTTGTTGTCCATAGTTATTGAGTTCTCCAAGATTTGGAATAAAAACAGAGTTGACTATTTTTTCTTCATAGTTGAAAATTATCCTTGCGCTTTCTGGATATACAGTAATTTCTCCGAGTTTAAAATTTGTCCACTCTGAACTTGAGCCTTTTTCTACCCATTTTTCTACAAATGTTGTATCCTCATAAGTTTCTTCAATATCCTGACCATTTTCTGTGACAATACGTGTTTTTGTGGTGGTTTCTTTAACTACCTCAAATCGTTCGAGTTTGGCTTCATAGTACAATACATTTTCAATCTTGCTTGTGATACTTCCAGCTTCACCACATCCAAAAAATGAGTGACAATCCGTATATTCGTATTCAATTGGTGTCTCAGCTTTTGCGATACTTTTGATTTCTACAAGACCAGTCTTGTCCAAAACCTCTGTTTCGTTTTGTACAGGAAGAGATTCAACAATTTTTGAAAATTCTTTTACTCCTGTTACAGAAGAAAAAATCAGGACAAGTCCTGCAATAATCATGGGAATACCACATCCAACACCTGCTATAGCACCTTTGATTCCTCTGAATTTTCGTGCAATAGGATTGGAGCTTCCAATCACTTTCCTAGAGATTATTTTCTCTGTCATCGAAATTATTTAATAAATACAAATACAGATAACTTCACCTGAGATAATTATATCTTTTTATGGTTTAAAATACACGAAGAACACATCATTCGACTTCGCTCAGGATGTGGTGGAAAGCAGGGATACGTTGCACTTATGTTGATACAATGGTTGTTGATCCTCAGTCAAGCTGAGGAAGTAACTATTCATAATTCATAAATCATTAATCTTAATTTTCTTTCTTTTGTGTTTTAGTCTGATTGTGATTAAAATTGATGTATTGAAATTTTATGACAAAAGTTTTGTTTTGAGTGTTTGGCGACACTTATATATCTGGATTTGCGTTAGTTATTATGTAGAAATTGAGTGGCTGATTTTTCAGAAAAAGATGAAAAAAAATTGGTTGAAAGGGCCAAAAGAAGCATCAATGCTTTTGGTAAGCTTTATGATTTGTATGTCAATGAAATCTATAAATATATTTTGTATAGAGTTGGAAGAGTTGAGGATGCAGAGGATTTGACTGCCTTGACATTCGAGAAAGCCATGAGAAGTATTGAAAGCTTTGAGTGGCAGGGATTCAAATTTAGCTCTTGGCTTTATAAAATTGCTCACAATTTAATTGTAGATGAGTATAGAAAGAAAAAGCAATATTTGTCTGTGGAAGAAATAGCAGAGTTTACTGCAGACGAGGAAAATGAGTCGGTTGCTGAAGAAGCAGGAAAGAATATTGATATTGAGAGACTTATGAAAGAAGTAGCAAAACTTTCGGATGAGCAAAGAGAAATAGTATATCTAAGGTACATCAAAGAGTTATCGATTCAAGAAACGATGGATATAACTGGAAAAACCATAGATTCGATTAAGTCTTTAGCCAAAAGAGCAATAAAAATTTTGAAAGATAATTTAGACAAAAAATGAGTAATATTGAACAAGAACTAAAAAAAATAGGACAAGAAACAGTGCTTCCGATGGATTTGAAGTTTAGTCGAAGTTTGAGAAGATATATTTTGAATGAATATTCGGAGATACTCGAAAAGAAAAGCATTACTAGTTTAATTGCCAACAGAATAAGTATTTTCTGGAGTGGTTTTGTAAATATCCTCAAACTTCAGTCTTCACTCAGTTTTGCCACCATCTTTCTATCTTTTCTCACTATTGGAACAGTTGCATCATATGTAGCAATGCCTTCTTCTGTCAAAGACAAGGTAAGACGTGCTTTTACAAACGAGATTGCGGTTCAGGTGAGCTCAAATGTTGATGGAGCTGAAATTTTTGTAAATGGTGAATATGTTGGTCTTTCTCCTCTAAGTATGGATCTCAAAGAAGGTAATTATGCACTCAGGGTTGAGAAAGATGGATATGTAGTTTATACGGATTCATTGGAAGTACAAAAAGATGAGGATGAAACTGAGCAAAAATATGCTCAACTTATCAAACTACCGGAAGACAGTCCTTATGCTGGTTGGTTGAACTACAACAACAAAGATATCGGTGTCTCTTTTATGTATCCTTCAAACTGGAAAATATCGGAAGAAATTGATGAGACTGGTGAAAATTTTTCCATTGTTCTTGCCGAAGATGGAAATTCAATGCAATTGACTTACAATTCTGATTCAGGATTAAATCTTGATCCAAACGATACAATTACAAGTTTTAGGAGGGATTTGACAATTGCTTCCCAATCAATTCCTAGATATTTACAATTTGATGAAAATAAACAATTAATCAATGGGGGTATCGAAATATCTGCAGAGACACATCCTCCAATTCTCATCAAATACAATATATCTGGAAGTGAGAGCGATGTTCTTTCTTCGGCTACTCTTTTGAGTATGGATAGAATTATTGAAAGTATGTCAGTTGGAGAATCCGAGTACGTAATAGCAGAAGTTCCAAAAGATGAAATATTGAATGAGGTCATTGATATAAATGAAGTGATAGGAGAGGATGAGGATGAGGATGAGGATGAGGACGAGGAAGCAACTGAGCCAACAGAAAATCCAGTAGTACTCTCTCAATGGTATACAAACGAAGTGTATGGTTATGTTGTGGGATATCCAAATGATTGGTCGATATCCACGGGAAGAGCAGATTATCCTGATTCGGAGAAAGCTGAAGTAATCAGAGTGGGTTCAAATGTATATTCTATAGCTAGATTAAAATTGTATTCAAGAGTCTCTGGTTCAATATATTTTCAGATGAGTTATGCCGATGTGCCTATTTTTGAGGATGATTCAAACATTTGCAAAACATATGATGGATCCAGAATCCTGACTTCGTTCAACGGTTATTCGCTGATGAGAGCTGTCGATCCCGAAGAGAGCGATCACGTTTATCAGTTATGTAGAAATGGAAATGGTGTTTTTAATCTCAAAACAGCCAATGGGCTGGTGAAGTATTCAGTTTTTTGGGATATAGATCCAGAGTCGGTTGATAAAACCGCTATTCAAGACTTTGAAGCAATAGTCAAGTCATTTAGATACTCAGGCACAACCCCTGATCCTGTCCCTACTTTTCAAACGTATACAAATACTACACTTGGAATTAAGTTGAAATATCCAAATATCTGGAAACTGATTCCTGTGGAATGTGATGATAGCTCAAAATGTGGAAGAATAAATTTTGTAAATAGTACTGGTGACAAAGTTATAAGTTTTTCTGATAGTGGTTATAACATCGACAATTCCGGCTATCTCAAAAAATCTAGAGATATTGGAGGGTATTCTTTCGATACTTATTACTCTCAAATTTGTAATGAGACAGGATGTGTTGATCAATTTGAATATGCTGAATACAAAACAGAGAATTTCAATGTTATATACTTCATAGAAGATATGGAGAATATAGATCAAGTTTTGAGATCTCTTGAAAATTTGTAATTTTTTTAAAATTAATCAAAAAAAATACATTTACTTTTCTCCAGTTTGAAGATAGTATATACTGTTTTATGATTTAATTTAGTATTTTTAAACTGCTCAACTATGGAAATCACGCTGGAATTGATACTTATAGGGAGTGTATTCATAATGTCTCTTATCACACTGATTGTTTTGCTTATTGTAAAAAGTGGACAGAACAAAGTACACAATGAAAACTTGGTTCAACCACAGGTTTTTGAAAGTCAAGAGCCAGTTGTGAATACTATGGACCAAATACCCCAAGCATTGGATCAGGTATCAACCTCAAACGAAGCAATGCCTATACAGCAAAATACAGCAAATTTTGAGATGACTCCAGATATAACAAACGAGATGAGCCAGCCTGTAACTATGAACGGAATGAATCTTACCGTGCCA
>CAYSKC010000037.1:0-3531 GCA_964431615.1 uncultured Candidatus Saccharibacteria bacterium | reverse complement strand
CGGAATGAATATAGCTCAGACAACACAGGTCCCAGAGTTCCAAACATCGCCAACCGAATTGATGCAACAAACAGTCGATATTCCTCAAACTATAGAAATGGGTCAGGTTTCGATGGAACCTCAAACTGCAGAAATTTCTGATACTCAAACAAGTCAATCATTTCAAACAGAACAAATGGCTCAAACTCCAGAGCCAGTGGTTGTTCCAACTATGGATCCTACATTTGAAATATCTGGAGGTGTTTTTTCTGATGATCAGACAAAGACTGTCAATATCCCAGAATCTCCAACGGTACAAGCAGTCCCAACAGTAGAAAAAGTTCAGATGACTGAGCCAAGTCCTACATCAAATACTCCAACTGTTTCTGTCCAACAACCTGTTCAGGGGGTTCAAGTTCAAGAAACTATTCAAAACGTAGTGGTTGAGCCTCAGATAGAAGCTGTACAAGCACCAGTTGCGAGTTTTACGCCGACTGAGCCACAAATAACTGTTCAGGCTACTCAGCCAGTGGAAACGGTCAATCTAGAGCCTGAGTTTAATCAACCAGTTAATCCTGGTGTGCAGTTTACTCCTGTGGTTTCTCAACCTCAGGTAGTACCAGATCCATCCCAGGTAGGTGTTGATTCTGACATTACCCAATCAGGCGGAGATTTCAACCTTCCACCAGTACAGTAAAACCCACAAACATTACCAAGCAGAATGTATAGATTTTGGTGTTATAATCCATCAAACTACCCAATTTTTGTTTGTTTTTGATCTGAATGGATACTTTTTTGACATATATATTTCAGCAAAATTCTTCTGGGATTGAATATCTAATCAATCTTTTGTTTACTCTTGTTATTTCTGGATTTTATTTTGTACCAGTTTTTTTTGTGTTGATGGATCTAAACAGAAGGTTTGTTTCAAATAAATATGTATTCTGGGTTTTGACTATTTTGTGCATATTATTTCTTCCTATTTTTATTGTGTTTTATATCACTTATAGAAATGCACAGATTGAAAGGGATTTTGCAAAAAGAGAAATAGAGACTGAGATGCTCAAGAATCAAATCATATTGTGCAAGAAATGTGGTACTGCTACAAAAGAAAATAACAATTACTGTAGTAAATGTGGACATGTTTTGCATATGACTTGTAGACAATGTGGAAAACCTCAAGCAATAAATCAAAATTACTGTAATGATTGTGGTTTTTTGTTGAATCCCAATGAAAAAAAATCTAAAAAATCAAATGTTCTCATTAGAGCATTGGGTTACAAGTTTGGGTATCTGGATATAGAACACGTTATATAAGAGCTTGATATTAGGTCGGAAGACCTTGAGCTATTTCTTCCAGCATGCCCAGTTTTGGTCGAAAAGAGATACTTTCCCAGAAATTATTGTTTTTGAGTTCCAAAAAAAGTCTTCTCCCTATTCTGGACTTCTCTATTCTATCCTGTTTTTGTTTGAAGATTGCTTTGCTCAGCTTCATTAGTATTATTCCAATCTCGTTTTGACTAGCAATACGAGTGATATCTTTTGGCTCCATTTTGAGTGCAGCTTCTTCCGATAAGCCGTTTTTTCTGACAATAGCTCGAAGAAGAGTTGGTATGAAGTCAACAGTATGAAAACAGCTGAGATCCAAATATCCAAGTACAAGTTGCAAAATTCCCAAAGTTGCATCAAGTTTTGCCTCATCTGTGCCTTCATCTGTATTGTGTATTGAATCATATATCGAAATAAGTGGTCCGATTTCATCGAGAAATGGAATTGTCAAATAGAACTGTTGGTTGTATTCGATTTGTTGAATATTATTTTCGATCTTGTAGTTTTCAATATAGTGATCGTAGAGCCCCTTTCGAAATTTGTATTTCCCGATAATCTTTCTAGTGAAGTCTTCAAGATCTTCGTTTGTAGAAATTTTTGAATATTTTTGAAGATCTATGAGAGCTTTGTTCTGTTTTTCTAAAATATTTGAATCCCATTCAAATATCAATTCCATAACTTTCTTCAAAAGCTCAAAGCTATTTTCATCGTCTTTGTCTACGCCTTCATACAAAAATCTAATGGCCAGAAGTATACGGTCATTTAGCTGAGGAATTCTAATTCCTGTGATATTTGCAAGTTCCATAAAGGTTCGCGATTCGATCACAAGATCAACGTTCCTCACGTCTCTATTGATTTGTCGAATTCTTTCGCGGATCTGTCCTTTTGTAACCATGGAATCCAAGTTTGACAACCTATCAATACTTTCCATAGCCTTCTCCTCTGCTTTTTTGATGAGATCAAGTCTAGTCTCTTGCATTATCTTGAGGCCATAATAGATTTATTGAGAGTTTTTCGAAAATTTTGAATATTTGCTTCTGTCACATTTTCTTCGATTTTTTTGAATTCATCGAAAATTTCAAAATAATTTGGTAGATAATCTTCTGTTAGTTCTGGATATGATGCATCAATCAAGTTTTTGATTCTTCCAACTGATTGAAGCTCTACTTGAAGAAGCTCTCTCTCGGCTTCAAGAAGCACGGTATAGATCCTTGTGAGAAATTCTTCACTCAAAGTAGGGACTTTTGAAAGCCAGAAATATTTATCAAACTCGCTGATGCAACCACAGTATTTGATAAAATTAGTAACTTTTTCGAGCATAGATTGATTTTCCATGTTTCTAATATATCAAGGAAAAGGTATAAAGGAAAAGGTATAAAGGAGAAAGTAAAAAGTAAAAACTTCAGCCGTAGGCTGATGGGCCTTTGGCCCAAAAAACTAAAAAGATTGAGGGAATGGATCAAGGAGTAGGGAGGAAAAATGGAGAGGGTTTTTTACAATTCATAACAATTCACAACAATTTTCAATTTACAGCAATTCATTACAAACATTTATGAAAGTATAAAGTATAAGGAATTAGTAATTCATATCAAAGTTCTAAGTTCCACGTTCCATGTTCCTCGTTTCACGCCTCACCTGCCTCCACTTCGTTTCGTCAAGCAAGCGCCCCACGTCCTATGCCCCACGGGAAATATTCTCAGTCAACACTTTCTGATTTAAGTCCGGCAAGCTTCTCCCTCACACTCTTTGCGTAGGCAACATCATCTGGATTTTCTGACGCCTCCAATTTGGCTAAATCAGGCTCCATAAGTGTTGAGTATTTATCTGCAAGTGCATTCATTGACTCTTCATAGTCGTTGAGAGCTTCCTCGATTTCTTCAAGCTGTTCTTCATTTAAAGAGTCAAGTTTGGAGAGAAGAACTTGAACTTCTTCTTCTGTAAATAAGTATCTATCCATTACTAATATTTAATAAAAATATTCTAAATCATGCAAATTTTACAAGGTTTGCAAGAGAATTGGCAATTTTACCTCTTAAAGTTTTTGGAAAACGTGCGGCATATTCAGATGCCCTGTCCCATACATTGAAACGTAAATTAATCATTTTACCTGGAATATCTTTCACTTTACCAGCACCTTCTTTAATAAATTTTCCAGCAGTTTCACGAGCAGCAGGATTTGTTGCTAAAACAGTAGCACCAACCACTGCTGCAGTTCCCAATACT
>CAYSKC010000036.1:5007-7729 GCA_964431615.1 uncultured Candidatus Saccharibacteria bacterium | reverse complement strand
TTAACGGTGCAAAAATTGGGGATTTTGTTGTCGATGAAAAGATACTGAAATTTAGACGTGTTCTATCAGGTATCACCCCAAGCTCAAAAAAGGGTCTTCATCTTGGAAATTATTTCGGTGCGGTGAAACCGCATGTTGAATTTCAAGATCAAGGTGATTGTTTTTATTTCATTGCCAATATGCACGCTTTAAATACTATATTTAAGGGAAAAGAGGTTGAAGAGAATGCTATGAATATTTTCACAGAATACTTGGCTTTTGGGATTGATCCTACAAAAACCACATTCTATATCCAATCAGATATTCCAGGAATTCCATACTTACAAAATATCTTGAACAATGTAGTAACTATTGCAGAGCTTAAGCGAATGCATGCTTACAAGGATAAACTCCAAGGCGAAGTAAAGGAAGATCAGATTAATAATGGACTTTTTAACTATCCGGTTTTGATGGCCGCAGATATTCTTCTTTTCAAGCCAGATATTATTCCAGTTGGGGAAGATCAAACCCAGCATGTTGAAATTGCAAGAGAAATTGCACAGACCTTTAATGGAAGATATGGAAAAATATTGAAAGTGCCTGAATTATTCGTCAAAAAATATGTTGCAAGAGTTCGTGGGATTGATGGAGTGAGGAAGATGGGTAAGTCACTTGGAAACGACATTCCAGTTTTTGGAACTGAAGAGGAGGTCAAAAAACAAATAATGAAAATAACTACAGATCCAGCAAGAATTCATGCAGATGATCCAGGAGATCCAGCCAAAAACGTAACATTTGATTATCTTAGACTTCTAGACTTTGACAAAGAGAAGCTTTTGGAAATGAAGGAGCAATATAAAAAAGGAACTATACCTGATGTAGTAATTAAGGAAATACTAATTGAAAAGTTTTTTGACTATTTTGGAGAGTTGAGAAAGAAAAAGGTAGAGCTTGAGAAAAATATTGATTATCTATTTGAACTTAGGGCTAAAGGAGCTGAAAGAGCAAATGTAATTGCTGAAAAAACACTGCAGGAAGTTAAGGATGCTGTGGGATTTGGATTTAAGATGCAGAGACCAGAGACCAGAGGGCAGAGAACAAATAATATTCCAAAACCAATTATCACATTCGAGGATTTTACAAAACTCGATATTCGAATTGGAACCATCATTGTTGCAGAAAAGCATCCTGATGCCGATAAACTTCTTCGACTCGAAGTTGAATTGGGAGAGGAAAAAAGGCAGATACTTGCTGGAATTGCAGAAATGTATCCTGACCCATCAATACTTATCGGAAAGCAAATCCCAATTATCTTTAACTTGGAGCCGAGAATAATGAGAGGTCTTGAAAGCCAAGGTATGATTATGGCAACGGATACTGGAAATAAGATTTGTTTATTGCATCCGGAAACAGAGGTGCCGAATGGAAGTGTTGTAAGATAAGTATATTAAGATTTAAGATTTAAGATTTAGGATTTAGGATTTAGGATTTAAGATTCAAGATTTAAGATTTAAGATTTAAGAATTATGGATTAGGAGTCGAGAATATTTTGTAATTTTTTTGTTTTTGAAATTAAGCCTTGGAGTAATTTATGACAAGTATTTGCTTGATTATATATTTTGTTAAATTCATCTTCATCGATAAATTTGACATCTTTGCATATTAATAATTGATTTTTCACTTCAGTAAGTGATCCTTGTGCTATAAAATAAAAGTGAAGTTTTTCTTTGTAGGTTCTTAAACCAAACCCTTCGGCGAGATTAGATGTTATTGATACTACAGCGCGTCTCAGTTGATTTCCAAGTCCAAACTTTTCTTCGTGAGGAAAATTTTTAATTATGTTATAAATATAAATGACTAGTTTATGTCCTTCTTGCCAAGTATATAAATCACGAAAATCTTTTATTTTTTTATTTTTATCTCTATCATTCATAAACCATTAATCTTAAATCATAAATCTTTTTTTTATGTGATAATTATCATGCAAATGTAAAAAGATGACATTGTGTTTAAATACAAAACTAACGAATTAAGTAAATAAAATGAAGAAAAAGAAAATCCGAAAAATTTGTTTTGTTGGGGCGAGTTCGGTGCTTGGTCAACACGACTATGAAGGTGGTGGTTTTGTAAACCGTTTTGCTAGATGGTGGGAAGTGAAAAACACTAGAAATATTGTTTATAATCTGGGTGTTTCTGGTGATACTACAGAGGAAATGCTAAAAAGAGTTGATTTGGAATTAAAGGTCCGAAAACCTGATTTGGTGGTTTTTTCGTTTGGTAACAACGACTCTTCGAGGTTAAATGAGGAAGAAAAAGTGTATAGAGTGTTTTTGGAAAAATACAAAGAAAATATTGAAAAATTATTGAACAAAGCTCTTGTGTTTACAGAAAACATAGCTGTATTTGGAGTTTATCCTATCGATGACAAGAAAACAGATCCTCTTTCTTGGGTGAATATTAGCTATCTTCTCTATGATGTTATCAGTTATGACAACGCTGTTGCTGAAATCTGTGATGAGTTGAATGTTTTATATTATGAAAATATGTCAAATTGGCTCAAAAGAGGTTATATGGATTTACTTTCTGAAGATGGATTACATGCAAATTCAGTAGGGCATGAGATATTATCAAATGACCTTCAGAAATTTTTATCAGATAACTTTGAACTAAATGAACAAGATAACGATTCGCAAATATGATATTTCTGATAGAGTGGAAGTTAAGAAGATGTTTTTTGACTTCT
>CAYSKC010000036.1:0-4967 GCA_964431615.1 uncultured Candidatus Saccharibacteria bacterium | reverse complement strand
ATTAATTTGAGTATTGATCAGACTACATTGCTTCTGGACAATCTTTTCAATAATATCAACAAAAAAAAAGGGAGGTTTTTTGTTGCAGAATTTCAAGAACAACTAGTTGGTTTTATTGCTGGATATATAAAAAAAACTGACAAAAGAAAAATCCAAAAAGAAAAAAAAGAATGTGTTGGTCACATTTCAAAAATATATGTGAAACCAGAACAAAGAAAGAAAGGTATAGGAAGAGTATTGATTGAGAAAATGGAAGAATATTTCAAAGAAAATGAATGCGATTATGCTACAATTAGTTCTTTTGCTGAAAACGATGATGCAGTATGTTTATATCAAAAACTGGGTTTTTCTATGCGTTATATTAGTTTGTTAAAACCACTTAAATGCAAAAATTTGATCATAAGCTAAAAAAAGAATTACAAAAAAAATCACTCGAAATGAGGATAGAAACAGTCAGAATGCTTGAAAAAGCTGGATCAGGGCATATTGGAGGTGCATTTAGTATTGCGGATGTTTTGATATACCTCTATTACTATTGGCTAAAAATCGATCCAGCAAAACCGAAATGGGATGACAGAGACTATCTACTTTTTTCTAATGGTCATGTATGTCCAATCTGGTATACAGTCCTTGCTGACAAACAGTATTTTGGGAAGGAAGAATTGGGAGGACTTCGAAAGATTGATTCACTTCTTCAGGGCCATCCCAGAAATGATATCCCAGGTGTCGAAAACTCAAGTGGTCCACTTGGGCATGGATTATCTCAAGCTATTGGAATAGCTCTGGGATTGAAGCTTGATAAAAAGAAAAATAGAGTGTTTTGTATTATGTCTGACGGAGAGCAGCAAGAGGGTCAGATTATGGAAGCAGCAATGTCTGCAAACAAGTTCAAACTAGATAATCTAGTTGCAATAATCGACAAAAATTTTATACAAATTGAAGGGACAACTGATGAGATCATGCCACTTGGGAGTCTTCAAGAAAGATATGAATCAATGGGGTGGATTGTTATGAATATTGATGGGCACAATTTTGATGAAATAGATGCAGCATTTAATACAGCCAACAATGCAGATAGGCCCGTTTTGATAATTGCAAATACAATTGCTGGAAAAGGTGTGAGCTTCATGGAGCACAATCCAGACTATCATGATTGGAAAGGTCTGCCAGGCGAAGCAGAGAAAGCTATTGCTGAACTTGAGATGCAGAGAGAAGAAATATGAAATTTAAATCTAGAATCTGGAATGAAGAACACGAAGAGACTGAATTGTTAATATTACTTCTTATTAGATACTTATGGCGGACTATTTGATAAATAATTATTTTGATGAAGAAAAGTTAGAGAAAAAAGCAATACGTGAAGGATTTGGTATTGGAATAGTCGCTGTGGGAGACACTAACTCAGATGTGGTCGTTTTGAATGCCGATCTTCCAGGTTCTCTCAAGATAAATGAATTCGCAAAAAAATTTCCGGAAAGATATTTTCAGGTGGGGGTAGCTGAACAAAATATGGCTGGAATCGGACATGGCTTAGCACAATATGGGAAAACACCATTTATAAGTTCTTTTGCAGCATTTTCCCCAGGATTAAATTATAGTCAAATACGTCTTGCTGCTATCAGTAGAGTTAATCTCAAAATTGTAGGGTCGCATTATGGTCTGAATACAGGATCTGATGGTGCTACTGCTCAAATGCTTGAAGATGTGGCTATGATGAAGACGTTGCCTGGAATGGTTATCCTAAACCCATGTGACTTTGTACAGGCAATTCAAGCAACCAAAGCAATATCAGAATATAGTGGAATAGGGTATTTGAGAGTTACTCGAGAAAAATTTCCAGTTTTTATTGATCCCAAATCAGATTTCAAAATTGGAAAGGCACAGAAGTTCTTTGATGGAAATGATCTAACAGTTATTTCTACCGGATCTATGGTATATGAAGCACTTTCCACTTGTTATGCGTTACGTGATGAGTATAAATTTGATTTTCTAAATATTCATACGATCAAACCACTTGATGAAAAGGCAATATTGGAATCAGCAAAAAAAACTGGTAAGGTCATTGTTATTGAGGAGCATAACATAATTGGGGGACTTGGAGAAAGCGTTGCATCTGGAAAAAATACGGTCTTGATAGAGACAGTTTTAGTGCTAAAATAAAATCGTTTGTTAATATTTAATTTTTAAAAATTTTTCATGAAGAAAACTCTTCTAACGGGGATGTTTTTGTCTCTTGTTGTATTGGTGCTTTTTGGGTGTTCTTTGACGGATAAGATTCAAGATGAAGTTGTTGAAAATATTGAAACGGTAGTTGAAGATACTGTAGGTGGTGGATCGGTTGAAGAAATTCTCAAATCAAATCTACCACAGAAATGTACTTGGGAAACTGATCAGGATGGGACTATGTCAAAAGGTGTAATGTATGTAAATGCTCAAACATCTAGAATAGAAAGTGAGGCAACTTACGCAGATGGTACTACTTATGTTAGTTATATGATTGTTGATCCTGATTGGATATATACGTGGGATCCAGCAAAACCAAATGAAGGTTTGAAAATGAAAAACGAATCCTCAGAGGTGGTAGAAACAGGAGAAACAGAAGAAATGGATTTAGATACTGAGAGTTTTGATTCTTCGATATATGAAAACATTCCTGATGTAGAATACAAGTGTGAAGTATGGATTCCAGATTCCTCACTATTGACTCCACCAGAAGATGTTACGTTTACTGATTTTTCAGCAATAATGGAGGATTTCCAGGATTCAATGGGAGATTTATCAGGATTTTGTGATATGCTCGAGGGACAAGAAAAAGAGGATTGCTTAGCTGGATTTAATTAAAGCTAATAACTGACTGTCCAGGCTTCGGAGAAATCCGGGGCCTTTTTTTTATCGAATAATTCTTTATATTAATATTGACAGCTTATAGTACGACCGATATAATTTATTGCTATGAAAATAAATATGTATTCAACAAAGTTCTTTTTCTTTTTCAAAACCTCGCCTAGCGGGATTTGATTTTGTTGATTAAATAAATATCGAATTAGACCCCGCGAAAGCGGGGTTTTTATTTATTTTGGTCTCGAGTCAAAGTAATGAAGACGAGAGAATACAAAATAAATAACCTGACGAAGAGAGCGAAGCGAGTGAAAACAGGTTACGACGAAGTCGTTGTAGAAGGAAGGGTTGGAATCTAAGTCGAGCTCAGAATGACTAAGTACTTATAGAATTTAAACAACTTAAATCTATTTTAATCAATCTTAATCAATTTAATTATGACTCTACCAGAAATTGTAAAAAAAATAGAACCAGTAGAAGGAGGCTACGACTGGCCACTTGGCGATCGAAAGATCAGAGTTAAAAATCTTCTGACCGGAATTGCAGGCGAGGTATTAAATTGGAACGGGCAAGATGGCCCATTTAGACTTGAGGATTTGCCAAATATTGAAAATCTTGAAACAGTGACAATGTCATTATTCGGGCTTCCATATAGAGATGCAGTCGAGAAAGCAAAAGAATCCTGGATTCCCTACATTTCAAATAATGGAAAGGATGATGCCAGAAGACTCGTGATATCGGGTGGGACAGATAAAATCAGTGTGATGACTGCAGAACTTGGATCTTTGGAAAAAAATGGAAATGTGATAGGAATAAATGCGGCTATAGAAAGTCGAGAACTTGCACTCCTTGTTCCGGGTGATATCGCATTCGGAAATTCTGAAGCCTGGAGACAGGTTGCTGAACAAAAACACAATATTGAAACACATCCTATCGGAGAAGGACACATAAACTATAATTCTCACAAACTTCTCCAAAAAGCATTGAGATCGGTTCATGAACCTATTCCAACGGATGAGGAACTGAGACTTATGATCACAAAAATTGCAAATGATCCAGATCTAGTTGTCCAAGTCTATGCTTCAGATGATGAGACCAGTCTTTTGATGCTGTACCTGAAAGATAGAGTGAATCAAATTAGAGAAGCTATCGGAAAAAGACCTATTGAAAAAATTAAAGTAGATGCAAATAGTACGGAAATTACCAGAAAACTTATGAGTAAAGGATATTTATATCCCAAACCTTCAGAAGTAAAAGATCTTCACGTTGCTGAAGATAGTTACGAATCGTGGCTCGAAGCAGAAGGACTACAGTCTCCTATTGCAATCGAAATGGGTGAGGATATTCCAAGGATGCCGGGTTATCACATACCGTGGGACAAAGATCAGGAAAAATTTGTGTTTCAAGTAAAAAATGCTGTTGATCTTCTGAAAAAAAGATGGGGAGTACCTACTGCATTTTTCAAAATAACGGAAGGTTCGGATGGTGCAGGATCCCAGAAAGTTGATATACAAAATGGAGAAGATATGGACAAACTTGGCCGGAAACTGTATGAAAACGGTTTATCCTATGTGGTTGAGCCATATGTGACTTATGACAAAGTTGAGATACAAAAAGAAGGTATAAAAGAAATTCGAAGTGTCGCTCCATCTGTTCATATTCGAGGTGGAAAAGCTTACAATACCATGCTTGCCCAGTTATTTATCATGGAAAAAAATCCAGATGGTTCACAAAAAGAGACTACTGAATGGGGTGGACATTATTACGCACCGGCAAGATATGTAAAGGAAGCATTTGGAAAAGGAGAAAAAATACTTGGAATAAGTTCTGAAGATTACGAGAAGTGTACAAATGGAATCAGAAAAATTGCAGATATATATGGAAAAGCAGGACTTTCCCGAGGTGGTATTGATGTGGCAATTGGTACGATAGATACAAAGTGGGGACCAAAAAGAGTATGTGCCTTTCAGGATATGAATATACGAGCAAATGGGGGAGAAACAGCAAGAGGGTTTGGGAAACTGCTCGAGAAAGAACTGGGTGAAGAGAAACCATTTACTACAAAAGTGATAAAACCAAAGCTTGGTGTTGGTTATGAAGATGTGAATCAAGCACTTCGCGATGTTGCA
>CAYSKC010000035.1:0-7774 GCA_964431615.1 uncultured Candidatus Saccharibacteria bacterium | reverse complement strand
AGATCTCAAAATTTTGATACGAAAATCTTAACTTAACTGGGCAAGACCCTAATTTTTTATTAAAACCAAATTCTAATGTTGTAATTATTACTTGGGTCAAGACTTCAGATTCTATTCATTCAAATAATATTGATAAATACTATTATACAAAAATACACTATGAAAGCGAATTGACCGAAGCACTTGAAAATAGTGGTTTTGAAGTCACAAAATACGACCTCACAAAGGCTACAATACCATATTGGTATCTTCGAAGTCAGCACAATGAATCAAAAGGGATAGTTGAACCCGAATTTGTTGCCGCTTATGAGAGTGGTAAAATGAAATATATTTTTATTACAGCAAGAAAGACTGATGGAAATGCTAAGCAATATTCAACGATTGATCCTTGAAAATCTTATGAGATTTAAAGTTAGTGCAAGATATTCAGAAGCACAACCCGAAGGCATTTCAAATGATCTTTTTTATTATCATCTATCTCAATTGTTGGGACATGGGTATATTGAAAAAGATCAAGATGGCTTATATAAACTCACCGATAGAGGTGTCAAAGTACTCACAAATATAAAAACCGAAGGACACTACAGAGATGATTTTAAGGTAAGTGTAATGATCTATGTAACCCGAAAACAAGAAAAAGAAAAACAGGTAATGATGGCAAGAAGATTGAGACATCCATATTATGATGATCTTTTGCCAATCACCGGAAAAATGTATCACAAACATACTTTCTTGAGTCGCGCTGATGAAAAACTTTTTAATGAAGCAGGAATCAAAGCAAAACTGAGACCTGTTGGTATATATAGAGGTAAAGTTTTTAATTCAGATGAAAGTATATTAATTGAAGATTCAATTTTTTTCGTTCTTGTTGGAGAATACCTCTCTGGTGATCTGCTTGCCGAAGGGAAAAAGGGAAGAAATTTCTGGTTAGGATTTGACGAGGCAATAAAATGTGAAAGCAAGAATAGAACTCACTCTCCAGCTTTTGTCGAAATACTCGAACGAATAAAAGATGATCGTTTATCTGACTTTTTTATTCTTGAAGACAAAATAATACTTACCTAGTCTTTCCTCACTATTATATAAGCCCATAGGATTTTATAATTACTCCATATTTTTTTTTACTATGGAGGAAAAAATAAATATATTAGATACTTTTGGTATAAAAATTGATTCAGACTTTAGGTCAATAGTACACAAAAATTCATTTTTTCATGAAGGTGTTCATTTGTGGTTATTTAATGAAAAAAATCAATTGCTTCTACAAAAAAGAAGTAAGAGTGTTTCAAACTACAAAAATATGTGGCATATTTCATTAACTGGGCATATGAAAGAGAACGAAAAGTCAAGCACAGCTCTTAAACGCGAAGTCATGGAAGAGCTCGGAATTGACATATCAAATATTGTTGTTATGCCACTTATCAGAATTTATGCACCCGCAAGAATAGAAGAACTAGACAATGTGCTTGATAAAATGTATCTAAATGTTTACATAGGAAAAACCGACAAAAAAATTGGAGAATTCTCTAAATCAAAAAGTGTTCAAAAACTGAAATTCATAGATTTCAAAAAATTTGAATCTGAAATAAGCATTAATCATCAAACAAAAAAGTATATTCAACAGCATCACATTTATTATTACCAACAAATAATTGATTTAATCAAAGAAAGAAAATTGGTTAGTTAACAATAGTTCTGTCATGATAAAATATTGAGTATTATTTTTTGAAAATTTTATGACAGTCACTACACGCTTTGCTCCTAGTCCCACTGGATTTTTGCATATTGGAGGTCTTAGAACAGCTCTATATTCCTATGCTTGGGCCAAAAAGAACAAGGGAAAATTTGTTCTTAGAATTGAAGATACAGACAAAAAAAGGGAGGTTGAAGGTGGAGTTAAAGGAATTATTGATGCTTTGAAACTCTTCCAGATGAATTACGATGAAGGACCAAACGTTGGAGGACCAAATGGTCCATATATTCAATCCCAAAGACTCGAAATCTACAAAAAAAAGGCGGAAGAATTGGTTGAAAAAGGGTTTGCGTATTATTGTTTTTGTACACAAGAAAGATTATCAAAACTTCGAGAAAAGCAACAAAAAGAGAAAAAACAACCTAAATATGACAAACATTGTTTGAAACTTTCAAAAGAAGAAGTTGAAAAAAATCTCAAAGATAATGTCCCTTATGTTATCAGATTGAATGTCCCAAAAGACAGAATCATAAGTGTCGAAGATACCGTTATGGGACATGTTGAGTGGAACACAAATGACGTAGATGATCAGGTACTTCTCAAAAGCGATGGGTACCCAACCTATCATCTGGCTGTCGTAGTAGACGATACGATGATGGGAATTACTCATATTACAAGAGGTATTGAGTGGCTTGCCAGTGTCCCCAAACACATTCTTTTGTACGAAGCATTCAATCTACCTCTCCCAACAATGAGTCATATGCCAGTCATTCTTGATCCAGAGGGGGGCAAACTCTCAAAAAGAAAAGGTACTGTATCAGTTGAAGGATTTATTTCTGAAGGGTATCTCCCATCAGCTCTTTTAAATTTTATGATGCTTCTTGGTTGGTCAGCGCCAATTGAGAGAAAATTCGGACAAGAAGAGCAAGAATTTTTCAGTCTGTCCGAATTCGTAGAGCTTTTCGATATCAAAGATCTAAACAAAGCAAGTCCTGTTTTCAATAGAGAGAAACTTCAGTGGTTCAATCATAAATACATATCAAAACTAACTCCAGACGAACTGGTTTTGAAATTTACAAGTTGGCTCGAAAAATACTCAGATCAAGAGGATTTAAAGAAAATCATACTTGAGAAAGGTCCAGACTACCTCGAAAAAACTCTTGAGATTACTAGAGACAGAGCAAAACTACTTAGTAATTTTTTGACAGAAATTGAACCATTTTATTTTTATCCAAAAAAAATTGATTTCTCGGAAATCAAACAGACCAAAAAACTTGATAAAAAACAAATTCAAAATATCATAGAAAATTTTTTGCTTGAACTTGAAAAATATAAATCATTTGACGACTGGGGACATCAGAAATGGGAAGAGTTTGTTCGAGATTTGGCAGAAAAACTTGAGATAAAAGCTGGAGAAGCCTTCATGACATTGAGAATCAAGGCACTTGGTACCCCATTCTCCCCACCACTTTTTGAAAGTATGCAAATACTAGGCAAAGATGAAGTTCTTAACCGTCTAAAAAAATGAATAACATCCAGAACGAGTCAATAAACCCAGAAAGAAAAATTGTCGATATGAGTTTGGATGAGAAAATTTTGGAGTTTTTTGAGCCCTTACTCGGAAATAAACTGCAAAGACTACCTATTTTTTCAGGCATAGCACATGCCCTTTACTATGGTTTAAGCTCAGCAATAACTACTGGTTTTATTTTAGGAGGCTCTGCTTATTTTGATCCTTTGGTTTGTGTTGGAACTGGCATTGCAGCCGCATTAATTTCATTCGTTTTTGATGTTCGTCACTTTTCTGGCAAAAGATCAAACGAAAATATAAAGAAATATATAAATGAATAATAAACTAACTCAATTAATAACAAAGATACTTGAAATACTTGGATTTAAAGACAGAAGAGTTCCAATTCTTTCAGAAAGAATAACTCAAGAAATCTTTGACAATTTATTAATTGAACTTCTAGACGAAGATACTCAAAACAAACTAAAAATCCTTTTGAATCAACAACAATACAAAGAGGTTCAGGAAATTCTTAAAGGTATACCAGAAGATGTTTTTGGAAAGGCACTTATACAACATACAAAAAAAGTAATATATGACTCCTTCAAAGACCTGATCCCTTCACTCAATCCAGAAGAAGCAGAAGTTTTTGAGAAAAGACTAGAAAAAGCGTCTGAAATAATCAAAATCCAGCTCAAAACAATTGGTAGTGCAAATGAAGTACTCCAAAACCTAAGCAAAAAATAGTCTCATCCCATGCTGAGTATGTATTCGTCGCGAAATACCATGAAGTCCCCGATATTGATTTTTGTATCCTTGTTCAAGTCAGCCTTTGAATTTCCCCCACTATAAAACTTCACAAATAGTGAAAAATCAGCAATAGTCACATCTCCATCACCATTGAAATCAGCAGATGCTGTGGTAGGTGTGAGCGTTACTGTTGGACTTGAGGTCGGGGTCAATGATGGCGTGCTAGTTGGTAGATCTCCTCCCCCACCTATTCCTCCTTCTGATGGTCGAGAAGTTGGAGTCGGAGTAGGATCTGGTTCGTCTTCTTCAGTTTCCTCTGGAGTGACATCCTCCTCAGGAACACAATTACATTCTCCAAAACCAGGACCACATTCTTCAAGTTCTTCAAAGATAGCTATGTGACCAACTCTTTTACAAAATGAATTTATGCAAGTTGATTCTTTTATGCAGTTAAGAGGTTCAAGTGTTACTGCTACACATGCACATTTTCCCTTATCCTGCCAATTTCCATTTTCATCTTTATATTGTCCGCAAGCATTTTTATCTGAAATATAGGAAGAATTATTTCCACAAATTCTTACACAGTCTGATGCTCCTCTAGAACACACCCATGCATAACTTGCCTCACTCTCTTCAGGTGCTTGATTTTCTCCAGACTGAAGTACATAGGATACTGCTGTCACAATTACTGCAAGTACTACCACCAGCCCCAAAAGGAGAAATAACTTAAGTTTGTTTGATTTTTTTTGTTTCATATTATTGTTTATATACTACTTTATTTATATCACAATCAAAACCAAATTTCACATACAATAATTCAATATTACATAATATTTTCATAATTCTATATTCTATATTCTATATTCTAGATTCAATATTCTATATTCTTCATTCTAGATTTCGTTATCTTCCCTCTCATATTCCAGGCTGTTGCACTTTCTATTTTGACCTCCACAAACTTTCCAACACATTTACCGAAATTCGGATCATTTTCTATATTTATGATTTCAACATCTTTTCCATATTCGCTTCTGGAAAGAAGATTATTGTGGAGTCTATCAACAACCAGTGCTTTGTGAGTTTGTCCTACCATTTTTTTGTTCTTAGCTCTGAGTTTTTTTTCCAAAATTTGATTTAGGTACTCCTTCCTTTTCTTTTTTTCAGCTTTTGGGATATCGTCTTCTATATTTTCTGCTGGTGTATCAGGACGAACCGAATACTCCGAGATAAATACCATATCAAAAGTGATATCCTCCAGTAATTTGGCTGTATTCAAAAACTGTTTTTCCGTCTCACCCGAAAATCCAACTATAATATCCGTCGTAATTGAAATGTCTGGTATTGCTTTTTTGAATTCAGATACTATTTTCACAAATTCTTCCACTGTGTGATGACGAGCCATTGATTTCAGTACATCATTATCTCCAGATTGAACTGCGAGATGAATACTTGGATTGATATGCCCTGAGTTACTTCTGATAGATTGAACAATATAATCAATAACCTCTTTGTTGAAATAGTTTGGATAACTAGAAATAAAATTCAACCAGTAGTCGCCATCAATTGAATCAAGTGTTTCTAAAAGTTTTAAAAAATTATCTGGTTTTTTTTGTAAATTTTTCAAAGAACAAGGCGATTTGTCCCATACTTTTGGCCAGTATCTATATTTTGGCTCATAATCAAGTTCTGGATTTAGCCATTTATTGACCGTTTGCCCAAGCAAAACAATTTGCTTATAGCCTTTCTTCACATAACTTTCAAACTCATTTTTGATATCTTCAAATTTTCTAAACTCTTCTCTTCCTCTCGAAAACGGAACGGTACAGTATGTACAATGATGATTGCAACCACTCGATATCGGAACATACCCAAAAAAACTTGAATCTGCTTTTGCTGGGATTTCCAAATACGATTTATTGAAATTTCTTTTAACTTTTCTCTTTATTCTTTTGTCCTCAAGTAATGTATTCTCAATAAATTTGAAAATGTATTTAATTGGTAGGGCTTTATCTATCCAATCAATCTTTTCCCACTCATGTTGGATCTTTTTTGTGGGTTTTGATCTTACTCTTTCGTTTATTCCTGTTTTGATTATGCACCCCGTCATGATCACAAATGGTTTCTTTCCATCGTTTTCTTTTTTGATAGCATGCAACTGTTTCCCAAAACCAAGTAGTTTTTGTTCTGCACTTCTTCGAACAGCACAAGAATTCAAAACTATATAGTCAGCTTGATTATAATTATCTGTTTGCTCAAGCCCAAATGACTCAAAAACCGTCTTGATTCTTTCCGAATCATTGTAGTTCATCTGACACCCGTATGTCCGAATGTAATAAAATAAATTCAAATTTTAAAAAATAAAATTTAAAAAACGTGGAGCGTGAAACTTAGAGTCTTGCCACTAAAAGGTTTTATATTCTTTATTCTATATTCTAAATTTCAAACTCTTACTCTTATTTCGAGAAATCTCCCATCTCAGGTTTTACAAGCTCAACGAGATCCTTGCTCTTCATTATGATCGATTCTGTTTGGAGCCCACAGTTGAATGCTGCCCTCTCTTCATCCAATATCTTTGAATCAAAATAAACAGGTAGGCCCATTAGATTTCCAAAAGGAGGTATACCACCAATTACTAGTCCATATCTAGACTCAATAATCTCTGGCTTTTCAAATTCACATTTTTCTCCTACTTTCTCTGCTATCTTGGACATATCGGCTTTGACATGAGCTGGTATGTTTACCTGATAATTCTGTTTTGTAGTCTTTCCAACCAGAATCAAAGCCTTGATCCCTTCGCTTTGTTTTGTACCTCTGACTTTTGCAGAATCCATTGAAGTTGGAGTGGGTTCGTGTTCTGCATGTTCAAACTCAAAACCTGCATTTCGAATTTTGCTGATTATTTCATTTCGAATATTTTCAGCTCCAAAAACTATTTGAGATTTGATTCTAATTCCAGCAATTCTTTTTGGATCAGATGGAAACAAAGAAGCTTCACGAATATTTTTGAGTTTGAGAATAGTCATAGTTAGTCTTTCAAGCCCTAGCCCAAACCCTCCGTGGGGAGGCATCCCAAAACGAAAAATGCTCAAATAATCCTCAAAATTTGCTGGATTCATACCTTTCCGATTAAGCCCATCAATAAGAGATTTTTCTTCATGACACCTTTGTCCTCCCGATGTGATCTCCGTACCAGCACATAAAAGATCAAAGGTATTTGTTATTTCAGGATTTTCGTCATTTACATACGAATAAAAAGGACGTTTACCTGTCAACCAATCTGTAATAAATATACAATCAGTACCATATTCTTCTTTTGCATACTGACACAATTCCTTTTCTGCTGTAGGACTTAGATCGTTTTCGTTTCTATCATCTGTTCCTGTTCTCTTAAAATAAATCTCTTGAGCTTGTTTGAAAGTCACTCTCGGGAATGGTTTGTCGATTGGTACATCAATAATTTGAAAATCTAAGTATTTCAATTCATCTTCACAATTCTTCTTCACTTCAGCTACAATAAACTTGATTGCTCCTTCTTCTACATCCATTATTTCTTTCCAGTTTTCAAAGAAACCCATTTCAAACTCAAGTTGCTTCCCCTCGGTTAGATGCCGAACTGTGTTTGAATTCTCGGCACGAAAAAAAGGCATAATGGCAAAAGTCCTTTCAGCAACCCCAACCATTATTTGTTTGTATAGTTGACTGCTTTGTGCAAGTGTTGCTTTTTGGTCAAAATAATCCACAGTGAAAAATTCCGAACCCCCTTCAGATGATGTCCCAATAATACTGGGACCAAAATATTCGACAGCACCAACTTCATTTCT
>CAYSKC010000034.1:4552-7794 GCA_964431615.1 uncultured Candidatus Saccharibacteria bacterium | reverse complement strand
GTAATTTGTGTGTTTTGTAAATCTTGTTCCAAGACCTTTCCCTTCATTGGTACCTTCGATGAGTCCAGGAAGATCCATGAGAATAATATTGTAATTTGTTATTCCTAGATGAGGATTAAGTGTAGTAAATGGATAAGATGCCACTTTAGATTTTGCATTGGTCAAAAAATTCAACATACTTGATTTTCCTGCATTTGGAAATCCTATAAAAACAATATCTGCAAACAAATTCAGTTCGAGTATAAGTTCCATGGACTTGCCTTCTTTTCCGGGACTATGTTTTTTTAGTGTAGATTCCTGTCCTCTTCGAAAATGCCAGTTTCCAAGACCACCTAGCCCTCCTTCCAAAATAAGCTCACGTTGTTTGTGTTTTTTTATTTCATATATAAGGTTTCCAGTCTTAAGATCTTTTACTTTTGTAATAAGGGGAAGTTTTATAATCAAGTCCTCTCCATTTTTTCCTTTCATTCGTTCGAACCCTCCATTGGCACCATCTTTGGATATAAAGATATTATTTTTGAAAATTTTGCTATATTCCGACAAATTTTCATCACCTTCCAAATATATTCCGCCTCCATTGCCTCCATCTCCACCATTTGGTTTGTGAAGTTTAGAAAATTTAACCGCACCACTTCCACCTTTTCCAGATTTAATTTTTATTTTTACTTTATCTATAAACATACTCAGATTATAGCTGATTTTTCTACAAATATAATACTTTGTTCTAAAAGAAGGAGTATTTTATTTTGATTTTTCAGCACTTATTTTTTTTCATCTTTAATCTAAAAGAGTATTTTTTAGTGTCTTGAAAAAAAAGGGTCCATAGCTTTGTTATGAACCCTTTAAAGGTTGTAATTATTCTTAGCTCATTTTTTCTTTGCAGAAATATTTATCATTTTTGGTTTTGCTTCCTCGGCTTTTGGAAGTCTGATCTTCAAAACTCCATTGTCAAATTCTGCTTTAGCTTCGTCTGCTTTCACTCTTACGGGTAAATTTATTGATCTTGCAAACGAATCTTTTCTGATTTCTTTGTAATAATACTTTCTATCATTCTTCTGTTCTTCCTTTTTCTCTTCACTTTTCCCGCTTACACTGAGCATATTGTCTTCAACTTGAATTTTAATTTCGTCTTCTCCAAAACCTGGTGCTTTTAATTCGACCCATACATTATCCTTGTCTTCATAAACATCGAGCTCGGTTTGAGATGCAAATCTGTACATATATGGATCTTTGAAAAAAGAATCAAAGAAATCATCTGCAACTGAAGATGATGGCTTGAAAATAGAGATGCTTTTGTTTGGCATGTTATTTTTTTTAAAAAATAAAATACTTTGTCAAAGTCAGAGTATTGTCTTCTACTCTGAGCCTTTGTACTTGTTTTTTTTTGCTGATACTTAGCTTTAAGACTGAGATTTTCGCTATCTTAAAACGAATTTGGCAGTCATATTATGTGACTGCTAATTTATACAACTTTACTAATAATTTTGTCAAGAAAAAAAAAGAAATTTGTAAAATGTACAAAAATCTTGTATTGAAGTGTTTTGGCAAATTAAGTATGTGTTTGATAAAAATTTTTATTAAATTTCAATCAAATATTGTATATTTCTATTGAAATGAACTTATAATTCTGTAAATATATATTGTAAAATTTCAAACTGTCTATTTAGATGAATCCAAAGAAGATTTTAATGTTTGGTTGGGAATATGAACCATATTTCACGGGAGGTCTTGGTGTAGTTACAAAATCCATCATAAAAAGTCTGCATTCTTTGGGGCATGACATTGTTTTTGTTCTCCCAAGGATACCTATTGATATTCAGGAAAAATTTGGAAGAATTGTAAATGCAGGAAATTTCAAGTTGACTACTTCCGACTCAGAAATATTTACTTCGATCGAAATACCCTCTGTTTTGAATCCATATTATAAAAATGTTTTTGGTTTATTGGATGATGTTTTTATTGAAGAAAGTTTTTCAAATGAAATCTATGGAAGAAATTTACAAAAAGAAATTGAAATCTATTCAAAAAAAGCTGAATTTATTTCAAAAAAATATCCACATCAAATAATTCATACACATGACTGGATGACAACAAAAGCTGGTGAAGTTGCTAAGTCTGTTTCAAATGCACCTGTTGTAATGCATGTACATGCAACCGAATTTGATAGAACGGGTGGGAATCCTTCACAGTTTGTATATGATATAGAGAAAGAAGGGATGGAAAACTCTGATTTAATAATTGCTGTATCTGAACTTACAAAAAAAACCATAATTAAAAATTATGGAATCCCCGACCAAAAAATTCATGTTGTCCACAATGCAATCGAAATGTATCCTGAAATCAAAAAAACTGGAAAAAAAATCAATAAAACTGACAAAATAGTCCTCTTCTTGGGTAGGATGACTGTTCAAAAAGGTGCTGATTATTTATTGGAAGCTGCTCAAAAAGTTTTGATGAACAAAAAAAGAGTGAAGTTCGTTTTTGTTGGGAATGGTTCAGGATTGAAGGATACAATCAATAAAAGTATTGACTTGGGTATCGAAAAAAACGTAATGTTTGCTGGCTTCATGAATCATGATGAGATAGATATAGCCTATCAAAATGCAGATGTATATGTAATGCCATCAATTTCTGAACCATTCGGTATAACTGCGCTGGAAGCTATAAAAAATGGAGTTCCAGTAATTATTTCAAAACAGTCGGGAGTATCTGAAATAATCAAAAACGCTTTAAAGGTTGATTTTTGGGACACTGATGAACTCGCAAATATGATATTGGGTATTATTCGATATGAGCCCCTGTCAAAATATTTATCACACAATGCAAAAAAGGAAATAGAGAAACATACATGGGAAAAACAGGCAAAGATAATTTCAAAAATTTATGATGAAATTTCATAGCGAATATTATGACAAATAAATCTGTTTGTATTTACTTTCAAGTGCATCAACCATGGAGATTATCTAAGCTAAATATTCTCAATATTGGAAAAAGTACTGATGTATTTGAAGGTTTTGGACGATATAAAAATTTCCAAATATTTAATAAAGTAGCAGAAAAATGTTACTTACCAGTAAATAAAATACTCTCAAAAATCATAAAAAAATATCCTGAATTTAAATGTGCTTTTTCGTTTAGTGGTACTTTTTTAGAACAGGCTCAAAAATACAATAAAAAAGTAATTAACAGTTTCAAAAAACTGGTGAACTCAAAGAATGTTGAGATTCTATCTGAGACATACT
>CAYSKC010000034.1:3542-4542 GCA_964431615.1 uncultured Candidatus Saccharibacteria bacterium | reverse complement strand
TATCATTCACTTGCATCTCTCTACTCAAAAAATGAATTTCTAGAACAAATAAAGCTACACAGGTCACAAATTTGGAACACGTTTCGAAGAAGACCAAAAATATTTAGGAATACAGAATTGATTTATACGGATGAAATCGCTGAATTTGTAAGATTGTTGGGATTTGTAGGAATTCTAGCAGAAGGTTGGGATCCTCTGATGAATGGCAAATCTTCAAATTATTTGTATTATGCAAAAAAAACTACGTTAGAACCAAAAATACAAAAAATTGCGGAGAAAAATTGCATTTCAAAAAGGAAATTACCAAAAATTCGTGTATTATTAAAAAATTACAAATTATCTGATGATGTGGCTTTCAGGTTTTCTGATCGGACTTGGAATGAATACCCATTAACAGCAGAAAAATTTGTAGAATGGATACTAAAATCTCCTGGAAATACAATAAATTTATTTGTTGATTATGAAACTTTTGGAGAACACCAATGGGAAAGTACCGGCATTTTTAAGTTTCTTGAAGATTTACCTCTACAATTCAAAAAGTTGAATATAGGTTTCAAAACGCCTATTGAAACAATTAATTCTTATAGACCTGCATTTGAATTTTCATCAGAAAAGCCATTGTCTTGGGCAGATGAAAGTAGAGATTTAAGTGCTTGGATGGGAAACAAACTTCAAAAGACAGCTATGAAAAATCTCTACGAACTTGAATACAAAATTTATAATTTAAAAAAACCAGATAAAAAGTCAGTACTTCTTGAATTTTGGAGAAGACTTCAAACCTCTGATCATTTTTATTATATGTCTACCAAATATTGGAATGATGGAGATGTTCATAAATATTTCAGCCCTTATGATAGTCCATATGATGCTTACATAAATTTTATGAATGTTTTGAACGAGTTGGTTGAGAAAATTGAGAAGGAAGCATAATCAGCTTATGGCTCTTTTCTTTTTGTTGACCTCTGTTGGCTCGCTTTGAGAATACTTGTTTCAATGCTTG
>CAYSKC010000034.1:0-3532 GCA_964431615.1 uncultured Candidatus Saccharibacteria bacterium | reverse complement strand
GTTTTTTCTTTTTCCCGACTAACGCCGGACGCATTGTTCATAAGTTTTACAAGAGAATCGGAAGCATTTTGTTGGAGATAACGTAATATTCTTGTAGAATCTTCATATTCAAGGCCTACAAATTTAATGACAGGGGTAGTTGCATCTGTAGAATTTATTGAAATAGTTGCAAGATTAAAAATCATTTCAAACAAATTTCTGTTTTGTGTAAAATCTATAATTCTATGCATCTCTACAGATTCGGTTTTTCGAGAAAAAACACCGTGTGAAAACTCGATTCCAGTTTCACGCATAATTATTTGATATTTTTGTACATAAGCATATGTGTATAGTAGTCTCAAAAAAAGAAACAATGCTGATAAATAGGAGAATGGGAGTAGCCAATTTTTCATATCCCAAAAAATAAATGGAATAATCAACAGAATAATTATGATGAAAGGACTAAGAACATAATACAAAATATGTTGTTTTTGAGAAGGGTGGATTTTTAAAAGTTGTGGCATATATAATCATATAAAGTATATACAGATTTTATACATTTTACATAAATTTGTACATTACAAAAATTTAGACAAAGAGATTTTGATATAATGACAGAAAGGTCACGTAGCCAAGCTGGTTAAGGCAGGAGTCTGCAAAACTCCTATGCGTGGGTTCGAGTCCCACCGTGGCCTATTGTAGGAAGTAAAAAACAGGTGATGCAGTGATTGATTTGCCGTGGTGGTGGAACTGGTAGACACGAAGGACTTAAAATCCTTTACCTCTAAAAAGGTGTGCGGGTTCGATTCCCGCCCGCGGCACGTTTATCGTACAAGAATATATTCAAAAAATGGAGGTAAATAATCATTGTTTACGTCTATATCTCCCACAACAAGTACTTTATCCCCTGGTTTTGTTATAGATCTATGTTTTGAAAAATCCAATATCTGACTAACTATATGCAGGTTGCCTAGTCTATTGTAATCAAAACTCCATGCACTGACATTTTTGGTAATAGCTAGATGATTTTTAATTTTCTCGTTTTGTACCAGGCCAATTATTGGAGAAGAAATATTTAATTTGGATAAAACCCTAGTTAGAAAACCATTTTGTGAAAGGACTATTACTTTATCAACATTTAATTTTTTGATCATTTCAAAACTTGCTCTTGCTAGTGCAATAGATGTTGGATCATTTTCTGTATTAATATTGTTTACTATATTTTGAATTTCAATATATTTTTCATTTTCAATTGCAATTTTTGACATTACCTTTACTGCTTCTACTGGGTATTTTCCAGAAGCACTCTCACCAGAAAGCATAATTGCATCGGTTCCCAAAAGAATTGCTGTTGCTACATCATTTACTTCGGCTCTAGTAGGTACTGGATTTTCATTCATTGATTCAAGCATTTGTGTTGCTGTTATCACTGGTTTTGCAAAATTTTTTGATTTTTCGATTAAATATCTTTGTGCATGTGGTACGCATTCAAGACCCAGTTCAACTCCCAGTCCTCCCCTTGCAATCATTATCCCGTCAACTATGGGAAGTATCTCATCAATATTATCTAACCCTCTTTGGTCTTCTATTTTTGCAATAATTTGTATATTTGGGTCGTTTATAAAATCTTTTGCATATTGTGCTGATTTTGCATTTTGTATAAAAGAAATTGAGGCACTATCCCAACCTGTTTTCTTTGCATGTTCAAGGTTAATTTTATCTTTTTGAGTAAGTGTATCTGAAATGTAGTCTGCACCAGGAAGATTCATTGCTTTTCCGGGTTTAAGAATTTTTCCCATCACTACTTCACAAAACAGTTTTTCATCTTTTATTTGTTTGATTTGAAATTCTACATCTCCATCACCTATTATGATTCTTTGGTTTATTTTGAGATATTGGTACAAATTTTTATAATTAGCAGGATATATTTCATCTGCCTCAGAATTCCCAATTATTATTTCTTGACCTTTTTCAATTAATTTTGGTTCGGAAAATTTATTTAATCTTACTTCGGGTCCTTTTACATCTACCATCAGGTTTACGTCATTTGAAACATTTCGTACAATTGTTCGAACTCTATCAAGCTCGTTTGGATCTGCAAATGCGCCATTCGTACGTGCACAATTCATTCCCGCATCAATAATTTGTTTTATTATTTCTTGATCCCAGGTAGAAGGACCTATCGTACACACAATCTTTGTTTTTTTGATGTTATTTGACTGCATAATTAGTTATGTATTTAGTTATTCATTTGTGCAGTTTAGCAGAAAGTGTGCTTGTTTTCTAGTTCAAAAAAAAGAGCAATCATAGATTGCTCTCAAAAGTTTGAATATTATTTTTTAACTGCAACCCGTGGTTGCTCCACAATTTATACACTTATAACAAGATCCATTTCTCACAGTGATGCTTCCACATATTGCACAAGCTGGCGCATCTTCATTGTTTTGTTTGAGTGCTAATTGTTGTTGAGATAAACCAAAATCAATATCCATGGTTATTTGCGAAGCATTTGCTTCTTTGGTCTTGATTTCGGTACTTTGTACATACATATGGACCTGATCCTTGTGTTTTTGTATACCCTTCTCTATTTCATCGTTTACAACTTTTTCAATTTGCTCCTTGATTTCAGTATGACCCTTTCCATTTATGAAAGGGATCAAAATTCTTTTACTTGTTCCAGATTCATATGATTTATCAACAAGATCTGGGTTGTGATATTTTTTTGCTATTTGTCTATCCAGAAATCTCAGGGCTAACCACCTTCCGATATAATCCATTATCGATTGTGCAATAGGTATCTCACTATTGTTCGTCATACCAGATGGTTCAAATCGCATATAGACTAGCTTTCTAACTATTTCTTCGAGTGGTACACCATATTGAAGACTAAATGAAACACTCGTTGCCCAGGCATCCATTATTCCAGAAAGCGTACTACCTTCTTTGTTCATTGTTATGAAGATTTCACAAGGATGCCCATCTTCATAAAGGCCAACGGTGATATACCCTGAGTGACCTCCTATTGTAAATTTGTGAGTAATACTATGACGTTCGTCTGGTGGAGTATTTCTTTTTGGAATATAAACTGTTTCTTTTATTGTGTTAGAAACCTTTTCTGGTGTCATTTTTGATTCAGCAATAATATCATCTTCTTCAAAATCAAATAGTTTTGAATAGACACTATCTGAATCCATAGAGGTAGATAGTGGTTGACTGAGTTTTGAACTATCTCTATATATTGCATTAGCCTTGAGCATAAGGTTCCAGCTCATCATATAAGCTTCTCCAACTTCTTCAACCTTTGCTTCTTCGGGCATGTTTATTGTTTTGCTAATAGCACCTGATACAAATGGTTGTGCAGCTGCCATTTGATTGATATGACCCTTATATGAAATATATCTTTTACCTTTTGCTCCACATTTATTGGCACAATCAAATACTTTTAAATGCTTATCCTGAAGGTATGGTGCTCCTTCTACCGTCATTGTCCCACATACATATTCATTTGCTTCAAGTATTTCCTTTTTTGTAAATCCGAGAAATGAAAGATAGT
>CAYSKC010000033.1:0-7844 GCA_964431615.1 uncultured Candidatus Saccharibacteria bacterium | reverse complement strand
ACATCCAGTATCAATAGACACAAGATCTCCTTCTTTAACTATTTGATCTTTTGATGGAATATTGTGAACAACTTGGTCATTGATCATGAAGTTGATCGTAGCTGGATAACCATAGATACCCAAGAATGCAGGCTTGACTCCATGTGACTTGTAGTACTCAAATGCCTTTTGATCAACCTCATAACTTGAGATTCCCACATCAACCAGACTTTCGAGGTAATATAAGCACTCAAGATTAATTTTTCCGGCTGTTATTATTTTGTTTTCTTCTTCTTTATTTTTGATAATCATGAGTTTGTTCGATTTTTGAGTAAAATTACTAAATATGAGAAAATACCCTTCAATTATATCAGTAGACAAAACTAAAGATGGGAAAAGTGCTTGGAGTTGATTATGGGGATAAAAAAATTGGACTTGCTATCTCAGATGAACTGGGTATGGTTACTGCAAAACTTCCTGTTTTGCATATTCACAAAAAAGAAGACAAAATCGACGGGATTTTTTCGATTGTAAGAGAACTCTCCCCTAGTGTTATACTTTTTGGGATTCCGTATGGATCCGATGGAAAAGAAACTGTGCAATCAATCAAGATTAGAAAATTCATTGAAGAAATTGATTCTAAACTCACAAAAAAACTCAAAAAAAACAAGCCAATCATCAAAACCTGGGATGAAAGTTTTTCGACAAAAGAGGCCGAAACTGGTAAATCAAGAAAATTTAAGAAGGAAAAAGCAGACAGCGAAGCAGCAAGATTGTTTCTGCAAGAGTATTTAAATTCAGTTGAGAATAAATAACATGATGAACAAATACACAACCAATAGACATAAAAATCAAAGTACCACCTCACAAAAAAATCCAAAGATTAGTTTATTTATAAATATATTAATTGTTTTTTTCGTTCTGTTTATTGGTTTATTTATCTTCTACGGGTGGTTTATCTCAAAACCTCTTTCAGACAAATCCGATTTTCTATACATCAAAATAAATAGCGGAGATAATCGAGAACAAATTGCAAATAAACTGGTTGAACTTGAAGTAATTGATAGCGAAACGCTATTTATCTGGTACACAAAAATTTCTGGAGCTGGTGGAGATATCAAAGCAGGTTACCATTCAATTAGGCAAAATATGAGCATCAAGGAAATAGTTGCAACTCTTGAAGAACTCCCAGATGACACTACGGTGAGAGTGACGATACCCGAAGGACTCAGATATGATGAGATAGCTGAAAAACTTGCTCAGGCTTTTGAGACAGGAATTGACAGCACTTTCTCGAGAGAAAAATATATTGAAATAGCTCAAAATCCGAGAAATTACGAATTCAGTGAAAAAATAAAAAATTTTTTTGATTCCTATTTACCTGAAGAGGCAAATTTAGAAGGCTTTCTATATCCAGATACTTACGAATTTAATTCCGATACAAGTGAGATTGAGGTTATTGAAAAACAAATCTCAACCCTTTATGAAAAAATAGGCGAGGATAACTGGAGAAAAATCGATGAGTCTGATTATTCTCTCTATCAAATATTGGTAATTGCCTCAATGCTTGAGAGAGAATCGTTTGGAGTCGAGGAAGCAAAAAGTATTTCGGACATAATTCAAAGAAGATGGGAAAATGGCGAGACTCTGGGAATCGATGCTACCAGTTTGTATGCACTCAAAGATTGGAAGGCAGAGATAACATATCAAGTACTCCAAGATGATAATCCATACAATACAAGAAAAAATATTGGGCTACCTCCTACCCCAATATGCAACCCATATGTCGGAACAATTGAAGCAGTATTGGTTCCCGAAGAAAACGAATACAATTTCTATATGCACGATAACGATGGGAATATTCATTATGCCAAGACAAATGCAGAACATGAAGCAAATGTTGCCAAATATCTTTCAGAATCTACCGATTAGGTTTTCGTTTCATTTTTGACACAATTGGTTTTGGTCTTGTCTACTGAAGCAATGGCACAAAGTTTGACTGCTCAAAACCGAAAAATAACGGGTTATTTCTACTATGTTTTCATTATTATTTCTTTCTTTTCCTTTTTTTTGTTTCAAGATTTTTTTTTACAAAATAGTTCGAAGAGTTCATTTTCAGTATTTCGTAAATTCTTGCTTCATTTTTGAGTTGATGCTAACCTATTATCGGCAATTATAAATCAATATTTTGGGGATTCCATTTATAAACAAAAAGAAAACTAATAAAAATTTGGAAAATGAAGAGGAACTTTTTCTAACCCTTGATATTGGGACTGAATATGTGAAAACAGCTGTATACAAAGTAGAAAATGAAATTGCATATATTGTAGGCTTTTCTAGGGAACAACAGCACAGCAATGCAATGGAAGGGGCAATGATAATAAATATTAAAGATGTTATCTCCGCATGTGACATAGGTATTGGAAAAGCACTTGCAGTTGCTGACAAGATTATTGGAAAAAAATGTACTTTCCCAGAAAATGTGACTATGGGGATATCTGGAGAATTGGTTAAAGGTATTTCAATAATCGCTGAATACGAAAGAGAAAAACCAGATACACCAATTACAAATGAAGAACTCCAAAGTGTAATTGAAGGTGTCAAAGAACAAGCTTTTTCTGATTCCATCCTTGAAATCTCGGAAGAAATTGGTTCAAGTCCGAAGAATATAAAGGAGATTGGGAGTCATATCAATTCAACATACATAGATGGTGTAAAAGTTGATGATCCAACTGGGTTTACAGGCCAAGCTGTGAGTTACAAAGTATATTCAACCTTTGCCCCATCAATTCATATCAATTCCCTTTATGAAATTGCCAAACAACTTGAACTAAATGTTGTAACTATCGATATTCAACCATATGCTATTTCAAAAAGCTTCAAAGGTGCAGGAAGATCAGATTTTTCCTCAGTATTTGTCGACATAGGTGGTGGCACTACTGATATTGCAATAGTTCAAAATGGCGGAATTGTTGGGACTAAAATGTATGCATTTGGGGGAAGAGTTTTTACTAGAAGAATAGCAAAATCAATGAATATCGAAATACAGAATGCAGAAGAAATGAAACTGGATTATTCTAGAAGAAAACTTCAAACAACTACAGAAAAAAAGATAAAAGAATATATTCAAGATGACATAACACTCTGGGCAGAAGGTCTTGAAATTGCTTTGGCAGAATTCAACGAAATAGATATCTATCCAGATGAATTTCTCATAAGTGGAGGTGGAGCCGAGATGGGAGATATATATGATACTCTCATTTCTTATCCATGGTTACAGGTTTTGCCATTTGAGAAATTTCCAAAGATTAAACATATCTACCCAAGCCAGATAGCAAATGTCAAAGATGAAACGGGTTTGATGATTTCTGGTGCTGATGTTGCATGTGCAGCTCTAACTAGTATTTCACTTGATTTTATAAAATAAGTTGACAGTATTGAAAAACCCAAAACACTTATTTGCAGAAAAAATCTTTATTGACAATGATGAAGATATAATTTTTGTATTTGACAAAATTAAAAACACTGAAAGCAGGAGAATTTTATTGATTGTCTCCGAACACGCACTTTTAACGAGTAGTGAAATAAACCTTAAACTTCTTGCAAGACAATCTGCAAAATTTGGGAAGAATGTGATTCTGGTTACAAAAAATGAGCTTGCACACAAAAAATCCAATATAACAAAAATTCCTGCTGTCAAAAAAATTGAAGAAGTATCTAATGAAAAATGGACAAAACTTGAAAAAGATATGATTGAGCTCAAAGAAGAAAGAGATGAATTGAAAAAAGAGTTGGTTTCTTCCAGAAAAGAAACAATTGAAGAACAACCTCGACAGCAAATTGAAGAGTTTGTTCCAGAAAAAACAGAAGAAAAAAGAGTTTTGGTTAGAAAAGGATTGGATCCCAAGCTAGTTGATATTGGTCCTTTTTCAGTCTGTGCTGGAGGTGATATTGCAAAATTTCAAGATTTTAAACAGAAATCTGGCATCTCAAAAGAAGATATATTTGAAAAAACTGATAATGAGAAACTAGTAACAAAAGAAGGTGAAGAAAAGAGGGTGATAGATGATAAACCATTGTCAATTATCACAAAACAAATACCCCTTGAAACAAAAAAGCGTGTTTTGGAATTCAATGAAAATGGTATTTTTGATGTTAAAACAAATTTTGAAGAAAAGGAACAAAAAGCAGAAGATGAAATTTCCGATAATTCAGAAGATTTCAGCGATCAACAAAAACCAATTAGTATTCCAATCAAAAAATCAAACACTAGTTTTACAGGCAGAGATATTACAAAGACAGAGTTTGGAACAAAATCATATAAATCTTCTCGTTTCAAAAAAAATTCATTTGGAAATACTAGCAACAAAAAAATTTCGGACACCTTTTCTTTTGAAAACAACACCCAGATACGTAAATATATATTACTAGCTTTAGGAATTTTTGTTTTGTACATTTTTCTAGCAAAAACATTTTCCAAAGCAACAATTATGATTGTCCCAGCTTCAGATACGATCGCTGTGTCCGAAAAGATAACTGCTGATCCAAATATTGTAAGTGTAAACCTAGATGAAAAAATCATTCCTGTCAAAAAAATTACCAAAACAAGAGATGGTTCTGACAGCGGAACTGCAACTACTCAAACCGAAACAGGTGATAGAGCAACTGGTGTTGTAGATTTTTTGAACAAGTCTGCTGAATCTATTACCCTAAACGCTGGAACAAAAATCACAACACTCACTGGGAATTTGATATTTACTCTTGACGATACAATTACAATACCTGAAAGAATAAGCGAACTGACGGCATCTAGTTATGAAAATGCTCCAATAACAGCTGAGACCTACGGAGAAAAATACAATATAAATAGTACTGATGTAAAAGTCGATGGATATGACACGATTACTCAACTTAGTGGCAGAATATATAGACCTACAAGAGGCGGGACAACAAAGATCGCAACCGTTGTGTCCGAAAATGAGGTAAATGCTCTCAAAGACAAACTTCAAGAAAATATCAAAACACTCCTTCGAAACGACATCAAATCTTTGCTTGGAGATGAAGATATACTCATCGAAGGACTAGAACAAACAGAGGAAATTGCTTTTGAAATAACTCCAGAAATAGGTTCTGAAGCAGAAAGATTTGATATTTCAAAACTTGAGATTTCATTGACTATGTTTATTGTAAGTCAAGACGATCTTGATGAGATTGCAAATGAATTGATTGTTTCAAATGTAGAAAATAATAGTGAATATATTATTGATTCAAAACAGGCGGCAACTATTGCAAGCTACAACATACTAGAAAATGATAAATTTGAACTGGATATCGCAAAAAACGCAGAAGTTGATTCATCCATAAATACAACAAATATATTTCAAGAGGTTAAAGGGCTATCAAAAGAAGAAGCAAGTATTGTGCTCAAAGCCAACACTTCAATCAAAAAATTTGAGATAAAAACATATCCTTTTTTCGTCCCAGAATTTATGAGAAAAATTCCAGACATAGAAGAAAAGGTTGTGTTCAAAGTCCAATAGATCGATTCTATATATATTTTCACTCTTGTTATTGACAAACGTTATCCTCAATTGGTAACATCTCTATCAGTCAAATAGTGAAACTGCTAATAGTCTTCTAGTGTTATAATCGCTAGTTTTCACTAAGTATTTAATTTTTATTCAACAAAAAATTATGACAAAATTAAAAATCCAGCCAGTTGGAGGGAATATCCTTGTCAAACCTCTTTCTAGTGACCAAATTACAAGCTCAGGAATAGTACTTCCAGACACAGTAGACAAAGAAAAGCCTCAAAAAGGTGAAGTAATAGCAATTGGAACACAAAGACTTTCAACTTCGGGACAAAAAATTGATTTTACAGTCAAAGTTGGTGATGTAGTTCTTTTCAAAAAATACTCTCCAGATGAAATCGAGATGGACGGAGAAGACTATCTAATAATGGATGAAGATGCAATACTTGCTGTTATAAACTAATAGTAAATAATTAATATTTAATATTTAAAAAATAAATATCATGGCAAAAGATATCAAGTACGACGAAAAAGCCCGAAAAGCCCTCAAAGAAGGTGTTGATAAACTCGCAAATGCAGTAAAAGTTACACTTGGACCCAAAGGGAGAAATGTAGCACTCCAGAAATCATATGGAGCACCGCATATTACAAAAGATGGTGTAACGATTGCAAAAGAAATTGAACTTGAAGATAATTTGGAAAATATTGGTGCACAACTTGTAAAAGAAGCTGCAACCAAAACAGTTGATACTGCAGGAGATGGAACAACCACGGCTGTTGTTCTTGCTCAATCAATCATCAACGCAGGATTTAAAAACATTGCAGCAGGTGCTAATCCTATGGAAATTCGAACTGGAATGGAGAAGGGTTTGAAAGCAGTTGTCGACTATCTCAAAAAATCAGCAAAAGCAGTCAAAGGGGACGAGGATATCCGAAGAGTAGCTACAATTTCTGCAAATGGAGATACGGAGATTGGAAATTCAATTACAGAAGCAATGAGCAAGGTTGGAAAAGACGGTGTAATTACTGTAGAAGAAGGACAAACCTTTGGAATCTCTATCAAAACAGTTGAAGGAATGCAGTTTGACAAAGGTTATGTTTCACCGTATTTTGTTACAAATCCAGACGATCTAACTGCTGAAATAAATGATCCATACATTTTGATAACTGATGCAAAAATTTCCAATGTAAAAGAATTTGTACCAGTAATTGAAAAAATTGTGCAGACAGGTAAGAAAGACTTGGTAATAATTGCTGAAGAAGTTGAAGGAGAAGTTCTTGCAACCCTGATAGTAAACAAACTAAAAGGTATTTTGAACGTTGTTGCAGTCAAAGCTCCTGCTTTTGGCGACAGAAGAAAAGCAATGCTTCAAGATATTGCCATTTTGACCGGTGGACAAGTAATTTCCGAAGAAATAGGAAAAAAATTAGAATCAGCCGAACTTGAAGATCTTGGAAAAGCTGAAAAAGTTATCGTTGGGAAAGAAGAAACGACAATAGTTGGAGGCAAAGGTGAGAAGAAGGAGATTTCTGCACGAATAGAAACATTGAAAAAAGAAATTGGAAAAACTGATAGTGATTATGACAAGGAAAAACTACAAGAAAGACTTGCAAAACTTTCTGGCGGAGTTGCGGTACTTGAGGTTGGAGCTGCAACAGAAGTAGAACTCAAAGAAAAGAAAGATCGAATTGAAGATGCTTTGGCAGCAACTCGTGCAGCAGTAGAAGAAGGAGTTGTCCCCGGTGGTGGGATTGCCCTTCTCAATTCCCAGAAAGCACTTGAATCAATCAAGGTTGTGAGAGATGAGCAAATTGGTCTTGATATTTTGAAAGATTCTCTAGAATCCCCATTTAGAAATATCATGATCAATGCTGGAAAAGAACCTGCTGCATTTCTAAATGATATAGGAGGAGAGAAAGGATACGACGCTAGAGAAGAAAAAATTGTAAATATGATAGATGAAGGTATTGTTGATCCTGTCAAGGTTACCCGAATGGCATTGGAAAATGCAACAAGTGTCGCGACAATGCTTTTGACAACCGAAGCTGTGGTATTCGATCTACCAGAAAAGAAAGAGGAAATGCCAGCTGGAGGCGGAATGGGTGGTGGAATGGGGATGATGTAATATTGCAACAAATTTAAACAAAAAGCTCCAGAAAGGAGCTTTTTGAATTTTTTTAACCAATATTTTTTTGACCTAAAACTCAAAGTTTGACTGATGGGATCTAAGTTCTTATTTTTTGGTGATAACTATTTACTAGAGAAGGTTCTTTGAATGTGTGCAGATGGCTCAAAAGTAACCTTTGTATCAATATCGACTGCTTATTATCTTC
>CAYSKC010000032.1:6368-7850 GCA_964431615.1 uncultured Candidatus Saccharibacteria bacterium | reverse complement strand
AACCCCATAATTCATATATTTATAAATATAAGTTTTCCGACAAGCCATCTTTTATTTCAACCTCAGGGGTAACTGCCGTCATAAGTAAATTTTGATTTGCAAATACATCATTAGATACGGAAATAATATCTTCTTTTGTGACGGACATAATTTCTTTCTTTACTTCCTCAACTGACAATGTTTTATTCAAAAGAAGTTCCTGTATACCAAACCATATTGCTATCTCATCGCTACTTTCAAGATCAGTTACCAAATTCCCGAGTAAATAATTTTTTGCCCGAATAAGATCATCGTCATCAAACTTACCTTCTATAAGTTTCCTAATCTCTTCAATTACTGCTTTTACTGCAATCTCAATTTTGGAGTTTTCAACTCCAAGTCCTATTCTATATACACCAATATCATTAAGGCCTGTAAGACTTGAATATACATAATAAGCAACCCCAAGCTCATCTCTTATAACTTGAAAAAGTTTGGATCCAAACCCTTCAGAAAGTATCGCATCGGCCACTTTAAACTTGTATTTGTCTTTATAATTTCTATTATGGCCATAACCTCCAATCATCAAATGACTTTGTTCAATTGATTTTTTGATCTGAAATATTTCCTTTTGTCTTTCTTCTTTTGAATAAACCTCAAAGCTAGATTCATGCCCAATTGAGATATCTCCAAATAATTCCTCAACCATCATTTTTGGATCAATACTGTCAAGATTTCCAGCCAAAACCACAACTAAATCTTTTCCATGATAAAAAGTATTTCGAAATTTTTGAAAATCCTCTCTCTTTATTTTTGAAACAGTCTCAACGGATCCAGCGATATCTCTTCCAAGAGGAGTATCTCCAAAAAATTTATCAAACCAAATAGAACTCACTTTACTCATTGGTCTGTCTTCATACATCCTTATTTCCTCAATAATTACTCCTCTTTCTTTTTCAATTTCTTTTTCCTCAAACAAACCATTTTTAATCATATCAGCCATTATCTCTGACGCATTATGAATTTGCTCTGCCGGTACTTTGATATAATAACCCGTGTAATCATAAGAAGTAAAAGCATTGGAACTCCCGCCTATCGTTTCAATATCCATACCAATTATCTTGCTACTCGGTCTTTTTTCGGTACCCTTAAACATCATATGTTCAACAAAATGTGCAATCCCACTATTTTTCGATGTCTCATATCTTGAACCTGCACTTACAAGAACCATTATTGTCGCACTAAATGAAGCTTTAACTGGTATTGTGAGAAATCTTAAGCCATTGGGAAGCTCAGTTTTGTCCATCCTCATTTTTTCAATCAACAAATTATTAATTAAATTATCATACTTCTACTCCTCCTGTTTTTGTTTATCCTCATCTTTATTTTTTATTTCTTTCTCATCTTCATCTGCCTTCTTTTTATTCTTTTCCAAATAATTATTTTTCAACTTAGAAATATTATCTTTTAAATTTTCCTTAAAAACATCAATTTTCTTCCACA
>CAYSKC010000032.1:0-6338 GCA_964431615.1 uncultured Candidatus Saccharibacteria bacterium | reverse complement strand
TTTTTTCCGATAATTTTTCTTCATTCTCAACCTCCATCTCTTCATTGTCTGATTTCCATTCAACATCAATTTTCATATCTTTTGGTTTACCTTGTGCAAGCTCAAAAGATGGATGAATATTTAATTCCAAGGTCATTTCTATTCCTTTTTCCCCCACAAAATTTACAACCGGAATATTCACCCCTCCGTCAGGATATCCACCCCAGTCCAAATCATCATTATGTGGGCGAACCGCCAAATACAAAATCAGAGCAGGAAAAAAAAGAACAAAAACCCCAATAGCAATCAAAAGAGGAGTTCTAGGATCAGACTCAGCATATCTTCGCTTTGCATCATTGTAAACCCAAACACATATTGCAAGCCAAAATAAAAGAAAATAAACAAGACCACACATAAGTATCTTTGTGAAATCAATATTTTCATTTAGTGCTATAGCATCAACAAACCAGTCACCTATGTTAGGCATTATAAAAAAAATAATATCTAAATCAATGAAAAAACAAACAGTAAACCAATTGCAAAATGCCGACGGTGAGAATCGAACTCACACACGGGGTTAAGCCGTACTGGATTTTGAGTCCAGCGTGTCTACCAGTTCCACCACATCGGCAACAATATTTAAGCCCTCATCGTTCCCTGTTCTGTCTTGATATTTTTGATTTCATGTTCTTTCAACTTTTTTACCCTTCTCTCAAAACCTCCCCACTCACCAGATAACTTAGTCATTAAACTTGCTTTTTTCTTTTTTCGTGCGATTTCTATTTTCTTTTCTTCCTCAGCTTGTCTTTGCAAAGCTTCTTGTCTTCTTTTTTTTTCCTCCATTGCCCTTCGAATTCTTTTTTCCTCATTACTACTTTCACCTGCTTCTGATTCAACGCTTTCCCAACCCTTCATTTTTTTCTTCTGTTCTTCGCTTAGCTGGAATAATGAAGTCATTTCATCAGGAATAATAAATTATTCAGCTTGCAAATACTTATTTTTGTACATTACCAATACTTGTTGAATTTTTTGATCGAGATTTGGAATTGCACCCATAAGGAAATTTAGCACAGATTCCTGATCTTCTCCTCGATTCTGGTCAATCAACTTATCAAACTGTAATTTTTGTTGATCATTCAAAAGGGGCTCAAAATAGTCAACTAAGGCATTCCCAAATTCGTCATAAAGTTTTTCCGACTCACTATTCAAAAAATCCATGTCAATATCATCTCCATGCTTTTGTTGAACAAGTTGCATCATAAAACTCAATACATTTTGATCCCTTTCAGGCTTATCATTCATCATTCAATTGTGAAAATTAAATTTCTAGCTTTATGATTATAATACGAAATATATGAAGATCCAATATTATTCATATTTCTTCTCTAATTGTCTAAATCGAGCTTGTTCCCTATGAAAATACAACTCTGTCACTCCAGTAGGTCCATTTCTATGTTTAGCTACTATCAAATCCCCAATTCCTTTTCTATCTGTATCTGGATTGAAAATCTCTTCCCTCTGCAAAAACATCACAATATCAGCATCTTGTTCAATAGAGCCAGATTCTCTAAGATCAGAAAGTTGAGGTTTTCTGTCATTTCTTTGTTCTATTGCACGAGAAAGCTGTGCTGCGGCAATCACAGGCACGTCCAGTTCTTTTGCCAATAGTTTTAAAAATCTTGAAATTTCTGATACTTCCTGAACTCTATTTTCTCTATTTGTTCCTGTAATCAATTGTAAATAGTCAATAATTACAATATCCAAACCTTTCTCTATTTTTAATCTTCGACATTTTGTTCTAATCTCGTTGATATTTAATCCGGGTGTATCATCAATATAAATATTTGACTCAGATAATATACCCATAGCATCACCAAGTCTTACAAATGCATCATCTTTCAAATTTCCCATTCTCAAATCCCACAATCCAACATTTACCTGCATTGCTAGAAGCCTATCCATTACTTGAAGATTAGACATCTCAAGAGAAAATATCCCAACACTTTTTTTAAGATTCACCCCAGCATGAAGTCCAAAATCCAATACTAAAGCACTTTTCCCAACTGAAGGACGAGCAGCAAGTATCACAAGATCAGAATTTTGAAAACCTCCAAGAATATTGTCAAGACCACTAAAACCAGTTCCTATTCCTCGCATTTTATCTTTGTCACCAGCAAGCTCAGCGGCCTTTTCATATGATTCTTCCAAAAGAACAGAAACATGTTGAAAATCTTTTTTGATATTTTGCTCAGAGATACTGAAAATTCCTTTCTCTGCGTTATCCAACACTTCCTCAAGTTTTTTTGCTTCTTCAAAAGCTATCCGAGAAACATCTGCTCCATATTGAATCAGTTTTCTTCTAACACTAGTATCACGAATAAGCTGGGCATAATTTCCTGCATGTGCAGCGGTTGGGACAGCTTCAACAAGTTCTGATAAATATGTTGCACCTCCGACAGACATCAATTTTTTCTTGGTTTTTAGCTTAGATGTCAAAGTCAACAAATCAATTGGCTCCTGACTCCTATATAACTCTTCAATAGCTTCAAAAATTATTGAGTGCTTCGGCTGATAAAAATCCTCTGGGTGAACCAATTCCATTACTTTCAAAACAGCATCAGGATCGATCAAAACCGATCCGATTACACCTTTCTCTGCATCAATATTGTTTGGTAATACTTTTGGATTCATCATTCCAAAATAAATCCTTCAATAATAAACTCTTCAGATCCAAATCTTTCTGCCTTAACTTTCATAATAGAATCCCTAGCAATGCTATTTATTCCCTGCTCCTTCAAGATTTTTTCCGGATCCTCAAAACCCGCAGGGACAATTATCTCTGGATCAAATTTACCAAGGACTTCTTTTAAATCAGTACTTTTCTCGATCATTGAGACTAATACATCCACATCACCCAATGAATCATGGACTCTTTTTGAATATTTAAAACCCTCAAAGGCAAAAACTAGTGAAATATCATCAACCATCAATTCAACCAAATCATAGTTATTTGCAGTATCACTTGCTTGTGCTAAAATTGAAATTTTCCCAACCTCATACTCACCAGGAATTGATACAAAATAACCCTCACCTTTGTATTCTGGTGCAATGATAATGTCATATTTCCCGTCTAGAACTGGCTTTTGAGAAATAACAGCCAATTTCCCATTATCACTTTTTACTAAAAAACCAACATTTTTTTTGTATGATAATTCCATAAAAATAAATCTTCAAAATTAAAATTTTCGGCGTTAGAACAAAGTATTATTTTTTTATATTGAGCATTCAGAAGTCATAATTCTCCGCTTTCAATCCTATCTTTGAAATTTTTGTTATCTTGAAATAAATTTCCCTATTACAACTATACACAATTGAGAACCTATTTTTCAAACAAATCCACAAAAAATAATTTTGTGGTATGTTTCAAGACTTTATCTGTTTAAAGTGTAGAAGTGAATTAAAAACATAACATACTATCTACAACTGTGAATAATTATCAGTCTAGTATTTTATACAGTCATCCGAAAAATTATCATAAATACATGAAACCAAGTTACCAACAACTGGGACGGTTTGATAACCCCTACCCCCAAACTGATCAATTACTGCAAAAGAATATAATTCACTCTCATATTCAAATACTCCCACAACCCATGAATGTGCACCAGTTCGTAGACTACCGTCTGTCAAAACCTCACTTGTATCAGCAGATCCTGTTTTGAGAATAATATTTCCATTCTCCGATCTCAATAACCTTCCGCTTCCCTTTTCGTCAAGGACAGTATTTCTCATTCCCTTTTCTACCTTTTCCAAGACATCAGAGGAAACAAGCAAATCATTATTAATGTTTAGAATATTTTTAAATACTTTTTGACCACTCGAATCCAAAATTTCGTCCACAATAAATGGTCGTAAAATTAACCCACCATTTTTAATTGAAGATATAAAATTTGACATTTGAAGTGGAGTAACCAACACGTCACCCTGCCCGATCGCAGTATTACACATATCTCCAACGGACCATGATCTGTTTTGTGTTTTCTGAATATATTCAGGTGTCGACATACTTCCCGATTCTTCTCCAAACAAATCTATTCCTGTTTCCTTCCCAACAAAAAACTTATCTGTCCCCTCCAAGAGATACTGAACACCAACTCCAGAACCGAAAGTATTATCAAACGTTCTCGCAAGATGGCAAAAATATAAATTACTTGATCTAGAGATCGCAGTATAGAGATTTACGTTTCCAAGTACTTTTCTATCAGCTTCACAAAACTCAATCTCGGGATCAATGAACTCACATCCTTTTGATTCATAATAATCATCCGGATCAATTAAACCAAGATCTAATGCAATAATTGCAATTATTGGTTTGAATGCAGAACCGGGAGACGCTTGGAGTGAAATTGCTTTGTTTAACAAGGGTGTACGAACATCACCAAGAAGTGAATTATATTCTTCCTGAGTTATACCATTTACAAACATATTTGAGTCATATCCAGGAAAAGAGACGAGAGCTTTTATCTCTCCAGTTTTTGCATTCACAACAACCGCAGACCCACCAATACCACCTCCTTTTTCATGTAATTTCTGAAGTTCACGATATAAAAGAGTCTGCCATCTTGAATCAATAGATGTATATAAATCATTACCCGCAACAGGAGAACTCACAATAAACGAGTCAACACTCCCATCAAATCTTGATACCTCTAATTTTTTTCCTTCTACTCCTTTGAGATAAGAATCATAATATTTCTCAAGACCAGTTCTTCCAATTCTTGACAGATTATGAATTCCATCAAATTTAATCTCCTCCTCATTTGGAAAACCAACATAACCAATTACATTAGAAAAAACTTCTGAGTCCAAGTAAACTCTTTTATATTTCTCATCAACAAAATCAAATTCAACTCCATCTTCCTGACATTCCTTCATTTCTTCATCACTTATCAAATATTTTTTATTTTCGATACTTTGAGATTTTGAACCTAAACAAGGAATTTCTTTCTCGTCTTCAATTGTATCTAAGAATCCAACTTCATATATTTTTTCATCAAATGCCAAGATTTTCAAATCACTCGAATATATTTTTCCCCTTGGAGCCAAAATTATCTCTTCCTCATTTGCATTCTTGATAGATTGAGCAAGATTGATTTCTCCCTCCAAGATTTGAAGACGAATCAGGTTTATAAGAAAAAAAGAAAATACCAAAACCAAAAAAACAAGAGTAAATATTTTTTCTATACTAATTGGCAAAATAATTTTGTTCTGAAATGGAAGGGTATACATCAAACAGTATAAAATTTATATCATATCTTCATGATCAATTTTGACTTTTTCGAGAAGTTCAATTTCATCAAGTAAAATCTGAGTACCTCTAACAACCGTTTCCAAGGGCTTATCACTTATAACAAAAGGTATCTTCACATACTTCTCAAAATATTTATCAATTCCATCAATCAATGCTCCTCCTCCAGTGAGCATCACCCCACGAGTGAGAAGGTCACCTATCATCTCTGGAGGTATCTTTTCTACAGCGTCTTTGATTGCCTCAGCAATTTTTTTTATGATAGGACTAATTGCTTCTCTTATTTCCATTCTTGTGATCTTCACAACCGCTGGAAGACCCGAAACCAAATCACGCCCTTTAACTTCGATCTCTCCTTTCTTTCTGTCCGGTAGAGCACTCCCCAGTCCAATTTTAATATCCTCTGCCATTTTCAAACCTATCAAAAGATTGTATTTATTCTTTATGTAATCAACAACTGCATTGTCCATCATATCTCCAGCAGTCTTAATAGAATTATCAATAATAATTCCACCAAAAGAAATTACTGCTATATCTGTTGTTCCACCACCAATATCTACTATCATGCTTCCAAGAGCATCCTCAATTGGCAATTGTGAACCAATTGCTGCAGCCATAGGTTCAGAAATAAGGAACACTTCTTTTGCACCTGCATCCACTACAGCTCGAACCTCAACCTCCGTAATGGTCGACGGAATTCCAATTACAATCCTAGGCTTCAAAATCTGAAATGGTTTTGGAAAATCTTTGTAAACTTTTTGTATAAAGTATCTAATCATTGCTTCTGTTGTATCAAAATCGGAAATCACACCTCCTTGGAGAGGATTTAGTGAGACAATGTGAGCAGGAGTTCTTCCAATCATATGCCTTGCCTCTTCACCAACAGCCAAAACTTCATCAACCAAGTAAATATCAGCATCGGATTGAATAGCAATGGAGAAGGCTAATCGAACTTGCAGTCCAGAAGAATAATTCTTTACCGGCATATCGATGAAATCTCTCACTTCTGCAAAATCTACAATTTCATCAAATTTCTTCTCTAAAAACTTCT
>CAYSKC010000031.1:7732-7971 GCA_964431615.1 uncultured Candidatus Saccharibacteria bacterium | reverse complement strand
CTGTCCCAATGGTGTGAAGCTCAAAATCTCACCCTTTGCCTGAAAATTTGGGATTGAGCGATAAAGACTTCTTAGTTTTTTGAAATTTATGTTCACATTCTGAATTACTTCAGCTAAGTTATCGAGCTCTTCTAGTTCGTTTTTTGGTAAGTCAGCGATTTTGCATTTTGGTTTGTGAGAAAATTTTGTGTAATCCCATGGAAGAAGTTCTACTTTGTTTAAGCTTGCAAAATCTCGAA
>CAYSKC010000031.1:5324-7722 GCA_964431615.1 uncultured Candidatus Saccharibacteria bacterium | reverse complement strand
TCACCCGTAACTCCAATTCTAGGAACACCAGCCTTATCTGGATCAATCTTTCGTCTTCTCATCATCTGCCAAGCTTTCCACGAAAAGATAAATTGGTCTTCGTTCAAGTCAATTTCATTCAAAGAACGAGAAATTTGGTATTTTTCTCGAATAATATAATCAATTTCCGGATCTACCAGCATCCATCTTTTTTCGGTTCTATTCCAATACTCGCAAATCCAGTGATCAATCAAATATCCTTTCTTGAAATATGTTGCAAATCCACACCTGATTCTTGCGGGAATTTCCTTCTCTCTGAGTATTGAACAAAGCAAAAATGCAAAATCTCTGCATAGCCCAATGAACTTTTTTTCGATACTTCTAGGTTGAGTAAGTTCTCGATTATCAAGTTTTATAATTTTTGCAAGAATTTTTGAAATATATCTTGTGTTTGGTTCGAGCTTTTGCTGATCTGAAAATTTATTGCCATAATACTCGTGAGCATCGTTGGAATGAATTATCAGATTTGGTATTATTTTTGCTAATTTGTCTATTGTTTCTGGCAGGTTTTGGTAAAGAATTCTAAAATTTTGAGGATCGGAATATATGCTATGTGATTTGTAATATTCAAAACTATTCACTATTGATTAATAATAGCTAAATTTGAAATTATTGTATTTTATCATCAGTGTAGGGATTTTTGAATTAGACTTTGATTGAAACTGTGATGAAATACTAGTTTGAATGTTAAAATCTAAGAATACATTGCAAATTATGACAACTGATAAACAAAATGAGCTTCTAATAGAAGTTGATGAAAACAATGACATTGTCGGACCAATTACAAGAGGAGAGGCTCACAATGGCTCAAATAGAATCTATAGGACTATATTTATTTTGTTAAAAAATAAGGATAACCGGTTTTTGATTCAGAAACGGAGTGGAACAAAAGACTTATTTCCAAACTGTTGGGATTTGAGCGTAGGAGGGCATGTTCTTTGGAAAGATGAGTATCTGACTTCTGCTATTCGTGAACTTGAAGAAGAGTTGGGCATAAAGGCAAAAGATGATGAAATGAAGTTTCTTGCGGAAGTTCCAGTAAGCCTTCCCAGTTCGCGTGAGATATTTCATGTGTTTGAATACAATTTGAAAGAATCAGATAAGATAAAACTAGAAGCAAATGAGGTAGATATAATTAAGTGGGTAACTTTCGACGAATTACTAAACCTAATTGAAAAAAAACCAGATGAATGGTATGAAAGGCCAGTTCAAGTTGCTAGATATTTGAGAGAGCATGCGATTTACTAACTGCCACTTCTCGATATTTCACTTCGTGGAACTCGAAGTGACTGCGAATTCGCACCATCTGTCATTTCGGGTAGTTGTTTTTAATGCGACGTATGGAGAAACGACACTTTTACAATTTTATCTCCGCCTCAATAAACTCATCCAATCCTCCATCCAAGACTCTTTCTGTCTGATCTGTTTCAATCCCTGTTCTCAAATCTTTGACCAGTTTGTAAGGCTGAAGTACATAATTTCGAATCTGGTTGCCCCACGCTGCTTGCTTATGTTCACCTTTGAGCTTTGATTGTTCTTCTTCAAATTTTTCTTGTTCTATCTGATAGAGCTTGGATCTCAACATTCTCATTGCAGCTTCTCTGTTTTGAAGTTGACTTCTTGAAGTATGGTTGTTTATTACAATTCCTGTAGGTTTGTGGACAAGTCTGATTGCAGTTGCGACTTTGTTTACATTTTGGCCTCCTGGTCCACTTGACCGAACCGCTGTCATTTCTACATCATCTGAATTTATTTCAATATCGACATCATCGACTATTGGCATGACTTCAACTCCAGCAAAACTTGTCTGCCGAAGTCCTTGAGCATTGAAAGGAGAGATTCTTACAAGCCTGTGGGTTCCATGTTCTTTTTTGAGATATCCGTATGCATAGGGTCCGTATATTTCAATTGTCACAGTACTTATTCCAACTTCTGTACCTCTTACCTCATGGACAATTTCATATTTCCATCCCTGTGATTCAAAATATCTCAGGTACATTCGAAGAAGCATCGAAGCCCAGTCGTTGGCCTCTGTTCCTCCCTGTCCTGCATGGATAGAGAATATTGCATCGTTTTCGTCATATTTGTTTCCAAGGTATGTTTCCATTTCGAGTTTTGAAGCATGTTTGAAGTTTTCCTCAACCATTTTGGACAATTCTTCAAATTCTTCAGGGACAGCTTCTCCTGGGCTTGATTCATTGACAAGCTCAAGCATTATATGAATTTCTTCTATTCCAGTTTTGAGTTGTTCGATTGCTTCAATTTTTTCTTTGAGAAGCTGAATATGCTTCATTACTTTTTTGGCATTGTCTTGATTTTTCCAAAAGTCAGGAAGAGTTGTTTGAGGTTCAATTTGTTT
>CAYSKC010000031.1:0-5314 GCA_964431615.1 uncultured Candidatus Saccharibacteria bacterium | reverse complement strand
AACACGGGCAAAAACACGGGTGTTATCGTTTCTTTGTTTTAATTCTGTTTCAAGTGTTTTTTGATCAAGTTTCTTTGTGAGATCTGAATACATTTCCTCAATAAGTTCAATCTTTTTTTGTATTTCTTCTCTTGTCATTTGGTCGTTTTCAAATTTAAATTACAAAATTTTGGATGCTATGTTAAAATTACGGGCGTTTTAATTATACATATTTTGTAAATGGCAAACACAAAGTCAGCAAAAAAAGCTGTTCGATCACAAGCAACAAAGAAAAAGTACAATGATCGGGCAAAAACAGGTTATAAAGAGGCTAGAAAAGCTTTGTTGGATGAGGTTGCAAAAGGTGATCTAAAGAAAGCTCGAGAAAATCTCTCAAAGGCTTATAAAAAGATTGACAAAGCTGCAAAGACTAGAGCAATCCACCCAAATGCAGCGGCACGATACAAGTCAAGACTTGCAAAGAAACTCAGTAAGTAAATCAAACTGATCAACTTTTCATTTCAGCTCCTTTGTGGGGCTGTTTTCTTATGATTACTGGTTTTTTGATGTATAGATAGTACCTACATACAATCAGGTATTCCTTTAAAAAATTAATTCAGATAGTGATAGACATCAAACGATAATACTTTTAGAATATATTTGTAATTAATTGTTTTGAAATGTCAGATTCACTTATCAAATTAATTGATGCTTCGATCCTTCCAGCCTCACTCATGGTGGTAGTGAAGTTTTTGGGCGTTGTATTGGTTGCACAATTTTTTGATGTTGGTTGGAGAATAAATTTTGCAAATGAAAATTTTTTTAGCACTTTCCCTGTATTGTTAGGCAGAGACTTGGTTTTTGTTTCTTCCTTTTCTGATATCCTGATGCTTATGGTTATTCTTGGTGGTTTCACGTATTGTGTCTTGAAAGCATTGCTGTTTCACGATACACATATAAATCCCAGAATGGTTGCACGACTTGCATCCTGGGATCTACTGGGACTTATCAAAAATTCTTCAAAAATTTATTATTCAAGTGTAGTTTGGCTAATTTTTTCGATTATTTCTGTTGTTCTTGTTTGGATAAATATTGTATCAGGGAAGACAAATATATTTGTCGGTATTGTGGGTGTTTTGATAATCATCATAACTAGTACTCTACTAGTTCGTGATATTGAAGATGAAATTTCTAGAGCAAAAAAGAATTTGCAGTTATAATTATATGTGTTTATTTAAGAATTAGGATCAAAATGCAAAAAATTGAAACAAAAAAAGTAACGGTTGGAATCGACCCACTTTCGATACTTGTTGGAATAGCTGTGTTACTTGGAATTTATGTTGTATGGCAACTCAATGTTCTTTTGATAGTTCTTTTTGTTTCTTTTATCATTTCGTCTGCACTCAAACCAATTGTTGATAGATTGGAAATCAAATACAAAATTCATAGAATGGTCAGTATTGCTTCTATTTTTGTGGTGGGGTTGGTTTTGGTTTCAATTTTGGGGATTATGGTTGCAGGAAATCTCTCAAAGGAATTGGAAGGACTGAATCTAAATGAGGTAGTTGTTGATTTCTGGGACAAAATTGATGAGATCTTGCCTGGAGATCAGTCGAAACTATTAGAACTTGGGAATGGCTACAACACAGCACTTACAACACAAAACTCGGATGATTCAGGAATAGTATCTCAGTTTGATATCCAATCGATCCTTCACGGAACGAATTATGTAATTCAGCTTTTTGGAAAAACAGTTGGTACATTTTTCATCTTTTTTACGATTTTGATTATTTCATTTTATATGCTTTCTAGAAAAGAAAATGTATATGATGGAATTATTGGTTTTCTTCCTCGAAAACAGAGAGAGAGTGTCAAAAAACTGTTGCATCTTATCGAAAAAAAACTTGGCAACTGGCTTTCAGCACAGTTTTTTTTGATGCTCTTTGTTGGGATTTTGACATATCTGGGTCTTTCTATCCCAAGTCTTTTTGTGCCAGGTGAGTATTTCACGATAGGTAGGTTTGCTGTTACATTTGCTGTTGTTGCAGGGATCCTTGAGTTGGTACCAAATATTGGCCCAGTTATTACTATGGTAATTGCACTTATCTTTAGTATTGCAACTGGAGGAGATGTTTTTTTGGGTCAGGCAATATATGTTGCTATATATTTCTCTCTAGTACAACAAATAGAAAACAATATTATTGTTCCAAAAGTTATGAAACAAGCTGTAGGAATAGATCCAATAATTACAATCTTGAGTGTGATGGGTGCTTATACTCTTATGGGTCCAATTGGTGCAATTTTGATTATACCAATGGTAGCTGTTGTTTTGATAAGTATTGAATTTTATTCTGGAGATAAAAGAATACAAACAGAACTGAGCAAGGAATGAGAAGGTTATATCCAGCAAAGTATTTTATTTGGTGATTTGATTAGATCAAATTAGTGTATGGAAATAATGTTTGCTTTTGTTTTGTCATTCTAATGGATTAATATATTTTTAAATTTTATTTTTTATTTCTTCAATCAGATCTCTCATCTCCGCCGCTTTTTCATACTCAGTCATATCTGCATAGATATACATTTGAAGTTCTAATTCTCTCAGGAATTCTTTCTTTTCTTTTTTATTCATACTAGAAAATAATTCGGATTTTTTGAAGAGATTGGTTTCCTTGATTGTTTTTTCTTCTGTCTTTTGTAAATGTTCAAGCTGATTTTTGATTTCTTTCTGAATTGTAACCGGAGTGATCCCATGTTTCCTGTTATATTCAATCTGCTTTGTGCGTCTAGCAAGTGTAATATCTATTGCTCTTTTCATGCTTCCAGTAACATGGTCTGCATACATTATCACTCTACCCTCATTATGACGTGCGGCTCTTCCGATGGTTTGTATTAGGCTTGTTTCGGATCGCAAAAATCCCTCTTTGTCTGCATCAATTATGGCAACTAATGACACTTCAGGAAGATCAATACCTTCTCGCAAAAGATTTATTCCGACAAGCACATCAAATGTACCAAGTCTCAAATTTCTAAGTATATCTACACGTTCAATAGTATCGATGTCAGAATGAAGATACGAAGTCTTGATCTTTAATTCTTTTAAGTAATTAGACAGGTTTTCTGCCATATGCTTTGTAAGGGTTGTGACGAGTATTCTTTGACCTCTATCGATTGTTCTATGTATTTCGTTAATAAGATCATCGATTTGGGTAACTGTTTCTATCTGATTCTTGTTGTCTAATAATTTTTGAGGATACCTAGACATTGTTTCATATTTGCACTTTTTTAGATCTTTCTGCAATTGACTGAGATACTGTGGTTCTGACGGGCGAATGTCAATGTCAGGATCTAGAAGACCAGTAGGTCTAATAATCTGTTCCACGATACCCCCACTATTTCTCCCCCTTGGTAAGGGGGAGATGGAGGGGGTCATTTGGGACAGGTTCAGCTCATATTCCTGTGGTGTTGCACTTGTATATATCACCTGATTACACTTTTTTGTAAATTCCAAAAACTTTAGTGGACGATTATCAAGTGCTGCTCTCATTCGAAAACCATAGTCAACCAGATTGGTTTTTCGAGCCAAATCTCCCATATACATGCCTCCGACCTGTGGAATTGTAATATGTGATTCATCAACAACCAGAAGCCAATCATCTGGAAAATAGTCAAGTAGCGTTGACGGGGGGCTACCAATCGGTCTTCTTTCAATATATCTCGAATAATTTTCGATACCGGATACATAACCTGTTTCCTCAAGCATCTCAAGATCGTATTCTGCTCTTTGTCTAAGTCTTTCTGCCTCGATCATTTTTCCTTTATCTTTGAATTCTTTGACCTCTATGTTCAAATCATCTCTAATTTTTGGGATAACTTCTTTGAGTGCTTCATATGCTGTAACATATTGCTTTGCAGGAAAAATTGTAATTTCTTTTGGAGTAGATACTATTTCTGCTGTGAGGGGATTTATTACTTTAATTGATTCAACTGTGTCTCCAAAGTATTCAATTCGAACTGCTGTATCGTCGGCAGGGAGATTGATATCAATGACATCTCCTCTTACTCGATATGTACCATTGAAAAAATCAAGTTCTCTTCTCTCATATTGCAAATCAGCTAAATGAACAAGAAGTTTTGATCTTTCATAACTCTCTCCTATTTTTAATTTTCTCGATAAGCTCATATAGTCTTCGGGGTTCCCTATACCGTAGATACATGATACGCTTGCAACGACAATGACATCTTTATGTGAGAGAAGTGCTTGTGTAGCAGAACTTCTGTATTGTTCAATTGCATCATTGATATCTACTTCTTTTTCAATATACAGATCACGTCTTGGAACATAAGCTTCGGGTTGGTAGTAGTCATAATAACTTACAAAATACTCTACGTGATTTTCTGGGAACATCTCTTTAAACTCAGAAAATAATTGTGCAGCAAGTGTTTTGTTGTGAGATAGAATCAAAGTTGGTTTTTGAATGTTTTGGATTACATTGGCAATTGTAAAGGTTTTTCCAGATCCAGTTATCCCTAGAAGTGTCTGGTGTTTTGCTCCATTTTTGATTCCATTGGTCAAGGCCTCTATTGCTTGGGGTTGATCACCTGCAGGATTGAATTTTGATTTGAGAATGAAATCCGTCAAAAAAATGTTTGTAAACATTCAATTATACACGTTGTAAAGAAGGAGAAAGGAGAAGGCAAAAAAGAAAAACTTCATCCAACGGCCGATGGGTTTTTTGCCCAAAAAACTAAAAATTAACACGTCTACCATTTAAACTTGTATGGCTTGCATCAGCAAGAGAAATGAGGAATTACCAACAAAATTTATGATTTACGATTTGAATTTGCGTTCCCACGGCATACGCCATGGCAGGCAAGTTCCACGTTCTATGTTTCAAGTTCCGCCTAAATGGTATTCGCTATCGAGCAGGTGCTTCAAGATTCAGATGCTGTTCGATTCTCTCAATCCGTTCGGTGTTTTGCATGACCTGTTTTTGTTGTATTGGGAAATGTTCATAGAGAAATGACATTATCTGTGCGTGATTATCTTGAATTTCTGCGAATCTAATATCCATGTATCGAAGAATTTCTTCCGTTTGGATAGTATTCCTTCTGTCAATTTCAGCCGAAAAATATCTCATATTTTCAAGCATTTTCTGGTCAATTTTTTCAAATCTTTCGTCGATCTTTTCAAACCTTTGATCAATTTTTTCAAACTTTTGGTCAAATTTTTCGAATTTTCTTTCGAGTCTGTCTTCTAGATTGTAGATATCACCTTTTGTAGCAGGTTCGTTTTTATCTTTTCTGTTTTTTTTCTTCGATTCTTTAATCATAA
>CAYSKC010000030.1:0-7994 GCA_964431615.1 uncultured Candidatus Saccharibacteria bacterium | reverse complement strand
AACCGATGGACTAAAAAATGAAACCTACTATTATGCACTACCAGACGAGTATTTGGATGATCTCCCATACGAAGGAAAAAAAGCCAAAAATATCGAAGCTCCAGATATACTCGAAGCATCAAACATTCAAATCAATTCTGATCTATCTACAACCTTTTCTACAAAAAATAGAACAATCGATTTTAAACACATTACTATCAAGTCGTCTGGATTTTTTCATGTATATAATGCACTTCTTGCCATACAAATAGCCGTACTCCTCAAAGTTGAGAATAAAAATATTCAAGAAGGTTTGAAAAAATTTTCTCCTGCATTTGGTAGGGGTGAATCTATAAGTTTTGAGACAAAAACTGAAGATCAGAAGCTGCAAATTGTCAATTTTAAACTACTCCTCGTCAAAAATCCTGCTGGGATGAGTTTGAACCTTGAATTATTGAAAAATGCAACAGACTTTAAACTGGTGATACTACTCAACGACAATGTAGCTGATGGAAAAGATGTCTCTTGGATTTGGGATGCAAATTTTGAAACAATAACTAATCTCAAAATAAAAAAACTGTATCTAGGAGGAACAAGGGCTCGAGATCTTGAAGTAAGAATTAAATATTCAAAAAAAGAATCGGTTGAGTTTGAAATTTTTGTTGATGAAAATATTGACAACATAATTTCCAAAATTACCGAAGATTTGATCAAAAATGAAACTGTATTTGTTTTGCCAACATACACAGCCATGTTGGAACTTAGAAACAAACTCGGGAAATCTCTGCCATCCTAATCCTCAAAAAGAGGAAAAAAATGAATTCAAAGATAAGGATGTCAGTTGATAATTTTTTGGTTTATCTATCGAGAAACAATATAAAATAAAACCAATATGAAATATAGTCTAAACCTAGTACATCTATACCCAAAAAACCTAAACCTCTACGGAGACAGAGGGAATATAATTGTCCTAAAACAAAGGTGTGGATGGCATGGGATTGATCTTCAACTAAATGAGCTGAATATTGGTGATAATCACAAACCAGAAATAACTGATATATATTTTATGGGGGGAGGGCAGGATAGTGATGAAATTTCAGTTGTTGACGATTTTCATAATTTGAAAGCTGAAGCAGTCAAAAAAGATACTGAAAATGGAGTAGTTTTTCTTGGAGTATGTGGTGGTTATCAGCTTATGGGTAGAACTTTTTTGACTGGTACAGGCAAGACAATCAAAGGCTTGCGTATCATAGATGTTGAGACCAAAGCACCAGGTACAGAAGTGAAGCAAAGATGTATTGGAAACTTGATTGCAGAAGTTGAGGAACTCACCTACCAAAGAATTAGAAAAATATATCTCGATGAAAATACAGAAATTCCAAGAACTTTGGTAGGCTTTGAAAATCATATTGGACAAACTTATTTGGTCGGGGAAAACGTTAGGCCTCTAGCCAAAACAATATCTGGATTTGGGAATAATTACTCGAGAAAAACTGAGGGAGCTATTTACAAAAATGTGTTTGGTTCTTATATGCACGGATCGTTTTTGCCAAAAAATCCCCATATGGCCGATTACCTTATTTGGCTTGCCCTTGCAAATAAATACAAGACAGAATCTTTGAAACTCAATAAGCTAAATGATGAAGTAGAATACTTAGCACATAAAAGCATTCTAAAAAGATTTTTGAAACACTAAACAAACGTGAGTCAGTACGAACACAATTTCAAAAAAAATTTTGGACAGAACTTTATTCAAGACATTCCAACGATAATATCTACTATCGATTTACTTCATTTGGAAGAAGGAGAAAAAATCCTTGAGATAGGACCGGGAGATGGGAAATTTACGGAAGCAATACTTCACAAAACATCAAACATAGACCTAGTCGAAATTGATAAGGAACTTATATATTTTCTAACTGAAAAATTTAAAGATTTTGAAAGTGTCAAAATTTTCAATGAAGACATTTTAAAATTTGATCTGGACAACTACAAAAATACCAAATTCAAAGTTTTTGGAGCTCTTCCCTACAATATCTCAAAACCAATAATTGCAAAATTTATTGAGAACGAAGTGAAACCAAAGCTAATGGTTTTCATTACACAAAAGGAAGTTGCCAAAGATTATTGTGCAAAACCTCCAAAAGCAACGTTTTTGAGTAATTACGCAAATCTTTTTTGTGACGTCGTATACAAGGGAACAATTGACCGATCACTTTTCTATCCAAAACCCAAAGTTGATGGGGGAATTCTTTATCTAAAACCAAATGCAAAATTCAAAACACAACGCTCAACAACTTTAATCAGTTTTGTGAAGAATGGTTTTCGAAATCCACGCAAGAAACTTACCAACTCACTCAAGTCAATTTATAAAACAATTGACTGGGAAAAGGAATTAAAAGATATAGGTATCAACTCAAATGTGCGTGCTGCTGAGCTTTCACTTGAACAATGGATGTCTCTTTTCATGAAATCAAATGAAAAACAAAAAACTTGAACTCAGGAACAACGATGCTACAATTTTATATGTTAAAATCAACTACCCCTAATTTGCAATATTTACTAACCTATCCATACACTATCTTTTTTTGCAATAAAAGAGTATAATAAAAATATATCAAGTCGATATAGTAGCAGAGGTAGACTTCAAAAGGTTCTTCTTTGATAAACTTTTCCGAATTTGATTAATTTATATATAGTTACATTTTCAATATGAAAACTGGAACAGTTGCACGAAAAATGGACAAAGGTTTTGGATTCATCAAAGTTGAAGGAGAAGAAAAAGATCTTTTCTTTCACATGAATGATGTTGAAGGAACAACCTTCGATGAACTCAGAGAAGGTGATGAGGTTCAATTCGAAGTTGGACAGAGTCCAAAAGGTCCAAAAGCAGAGAAAGTAAGCAAAGTAGAGTAGTACTCTCACACAACTTTCAACAAACAAACCCGACAACAAAGTGAATAACGATGTAGTTGGGTTTTTTTATATTCTTTAGCTACGAAGACTTGCCTACATATAAAGTTCCCCTATTCTCTTCAGTTCAAATACCAAATTGCACCACTCAGAACACTTGCAAAACTTACCCACAACAAATAAGGGATGAGTAAGAATGAAGCAACTTTTGAATATCTATACCCCGTAATGATCAAAACCAAAATCGTCGCCCAGAGTAAGACTATCTCAAAAAGAGCAAAGAGAGGATTTCTCATCCCAAAAAACAAAACTGACCAAGTTGTATTCAAAACAAGTTGAAACCAAAAAACAAACATTACATCTTTTTTTGCTATTGCAAATTTATCAATCCACTTATTTCCTTTTTCCTTTTTGCTTTTCTCTTCTACTTTGTTTTTTGAATCAAAAATCAGATATCCTGCAATACCTATCAAAACATAGAGGGTTGTCCAGACAGGTGCAAACAACCAGTTTGGTGGACTAAAAGATGGTCTCGTAAGTCCCGCGTACCATTCAGGAATAGCAGGCGTTGTAAAAATTGATCCAATGAAACCGGCCACAAGACAAGCCAAAATAAAACCCATAGGAAGCAAAATTTTCTTCATAGTTGACCAATAATAATTAATACTCACAAAATAAGTACTTTTGCAAATTAAGTCAAGATTATAATTCTTGAAATAATGAAATGCTTTTTGAAAATTTTGCACTTTCAATCACCTTGCCTTTGTTTCAAAACCAAAATGAAAGAGTATACAGTTCTCAATTCAATTTTTTTCCTCAAATTTGAGAAACATATTTGACAAAATTGTCTTGGATTTTATATTTTTGTTTAGGGTTGAGAAATTAATTTTTATGAATTATTTGTCTATGCAAAAAACTATCAACAAAAAGCCAGATCTAAAAAAATTTTTATTTTATGCTGTTGCAGGTTTTGTCATAATAACTAGTTGCGTGAATACAACACTAGGTATTTTTTCATGGGGAGCAAAATATGCCCTTGAAAAAAACATGATCCAGAAAGATAGCCCAATCGCAAAATTTTTTGAAATTGAAGATCCTCAAACTGTCCAGCCAATTAAGATAGTAGAAGAGCAATCCCAAGTCATTGATGTTGTCAAAAAAGCTTCTCCAGCAGTTGTCAGTATTATTGCTACAGCCGAAGTTCCGACATATGAGACATATTATTATAATCCATTTGGTGATAGCGACTTTTTCAACTTTCAATTTCCTCAGATGAGACAAAACGGTACAGAGACAAAAAAAATAGGTGCAGGCACAGGATTTTTGGTTTCATCTGATGGCTACATAGTTACTAATAAACATGTGGTTAGTGATGAAGAAGCAGAATACACTGTTTATCTAAACGATGAAAACAATAAAGGTGAGAAAGCAATTGCAAAAGTACTAGCAAGAGATCCAAATAATGATTTAGCTATCCTAAAAATTGATAAAACAGATTTACCCTATCTGGAATTTGGTGATTCAAGTATATTACAAGTTGGGCAAACATCTATAACCATAGGGTATGCTTTGGGGGAGTTTGACAACACGGTCAGTAGAGGAGTGATTTCTGGACTAGCACGAACCATTACGGCTGGAGGATACGGACAACCCACAGAACAAATGAAAAACCTGATTCAAACTGACGCGGCAATCAATCCTGGTAATTCCGGTGGTCCAATGCTTGACTTAAACGGCAATGTAATTGGTGTAAACGTAGCCATGGCAAGTGCCGAAAACATTGGTTTTGCAATACTTGGGAATAAAGCAAAAGAAGCATTTGAAGAAGTCAAAACAACCGGGACAATCTCAAAAGACATCAATGCTTCTCTGGGTGTTCGATATGTACTCGTAACAGATGAAATGAAAAAAGTGAATAACTTGGATTATGATTATGGAGCCCTTGTGTCCAGAGGTCAGGATCCAGAAGACATTGCAGTTATTCCTGGGTCTCCTGCTGACAAGGTCGGTATAGTAGAAAATGATATTATTCTAGAAGTGAACGGAGAAAAGATAACTTCAAAAAACACACTCGTTGATCTAATAACAGCACACAAACCAGGAGATACCGTAACCTTAAAAATATTTAGTAAGGGGCAAGAAAAAGAGATTGAAGTGATACTTGGTGAATTGTAAGCACAAAACATCAAGCACCAACCGTAGAGCCTTAAACCTTGAACCTAAAACCCAGTATCCAAATATCATGCTCCTAATTCCTGTATCCTATTTTTCGACTTCGAGCATCAGACTAAAACTTTGGATCAAACACCTAGTTCCCAGTCTCCTATTTCGTTCTTCGTTATTCGTTACCCGCTATTCGTTATTCGATATTCATAATCTATCTCATAGCTTCAATCTCACTCAGTAACTTTTGTAACTCATCAATCCTTTTTTTATTTCCAGACTGTTCTTCATAATAAATCACGCTCTTCACAAAAGGTAAAAGATAGGAATTTGGTTTAAAATCAAAATAATCGTAAATCAAATTAAAAGCTAGATATGTGTATTCTATAATTTTTGGATCAAACTCAAATTCTTTTGAATAACCCATATCTCTTGCATGATCCAAAAGATCATCAGCAATTTTTTTTGTTAAATATTTTTTTTGGACAGCAAGTTCAATATCCAGATCATCTATATCTATCTTCAACAATTCTTGGGCTGAATTTTCGAGAAGCATTTCAGAATGAAGTTTTTCAGTTGTTCCCAAACCAATGTATTTTGTATATTTACTGATTACCTTTTCAAACATTTGAAATTAATGAAATTTAAAGACATTATAATTGGCTACTCATTAAAAGTGAAAATAATTTTCTTCTGCACGTTGTCATCTTTCCGACTTGAAACATTGCAAGTTCATTTACTTTAAAGATCATTGGTAAATATTCTTCTCCCACTGGGATTTTCGTTCGGATAGTTATATGTGAGTCAAAATTTGCATAACTATATTTTTCTCTATATTCATTTATAAAGTGAGGATCAGATATCTCCTCTCCTTTTTTGAAATACAGATTTTCTTTCTTCAAATCATAAGAAAAATAATTTTTCAACGAATCCATGATTCCTTCATGCAGTGTTTGAAGGGTAGAGGTCTTTTCTGCTCTGATCTCATACACTCTTGAACCATCAGGCTTTTCGTCAAAAATTAACTCGATAAGCTTGATCGTGACTGGATCGTGCTTTCTTGAAACACTTTCCACAATTTTTCTTGTTTCATTCAAATCCTCAGTTTCAATTCCCCCCATTGCCAACGAGATATGAGGGACAAAATCGTCTTTTCCAAGCGGCCCCCAAGCTTGACCATTTTTGAGGGCAGTACTGTTTATCTCAATCAATTTATCAAGGATATGATCAGGAGGAACAAGAACTATATCAACTGCATACCTCTGCATCGGTGTTAATAATTTAAAAGATTCAAATTTAAAATTCCTACCTTTACAAACACACTAAATCTATCATTCAAATTTTGGATTTTATCATTGATTTGCCTGCCTGCAGAAGTGCTCGGCACGTAGGCAGGTCATTTGGCCATTTGTGCTTCGTCATTTATTTCAGCGTCCACCCTCCATCGACAACCAGTACCTGTCCAGTTATATAATCCGCCTTTTCCGATGCCAAAAATACAACAGCATTTGCAATATCTTCAGGTTTTCCCATTCTTTTCCAAGGAATACTCGCAATAGTTCCCTGTTTCATCTCATCAGTCACCCCACCACTTGCACCTGGAGTTTCTATTGCACCCGGAGCTACAGCGTTTACATTGATTTTCTTTGAAGCAAGCTCAACTGCCATTGCCCGAACCATTGCATTTACTCCACCTTTGGATGCACAATAGTGAGTTAGTCCATCAAAAGCCACTAAAGAGGCAATTGATGAAATATCTACAATTTTGCTTCCGGGAAGCATCACTTTGGATACTGCTTGAGAGCAGAGAAAACTACCCTTTAAATTAACATCAATTACTTTGTCCCAGTCTTCTTCTGTCAAATCCATAAATGGCTTGAATGGGAATATCCCAGCGTTGTTTACCAAGATATCAACCTTTCCAAACTCAGCCATTGCTTTTGAGATCAGATTATCTACATCCTGTTTTTTTGAAACATCACAGGCAACCCCAAGTGCTTTTATGTTATGTTTTTGAAGCTCAGTAACAACTTTGTCACATCCTTCTTGGACTATATCGCTTACAACAACACTACACCCCTCCTTGGCAAGGGAAATCACAATACCAAGACCAATACCTTGTTTTGCACCTGTTACGATGGCGACTTTATCCTTTAGAAGCATTTTGGGCAATTTAAAATTTAGAATTTAATTAGTTTATTATAGAAGAAATTGAGAGACACGTATAAATTTTTGTTTCGTCAGAATCAGAAAGTGAAAAAGGTGAGATCTATTGAAAATTTACAATGATTGTTAAGAGACTATCTTTTCCAATAAAATCCGATTTTCTTCGATAATTGAGTACGGTTGAACTTCGGTGAAGTTAAATCCAGTTTTTACCAAATAGGCTAGCATTTCTCTACGATTATTTCTTGTTTTGATAGTTATTTTTTTGTACTTGTGATTTTTCGCCCACTCAAACAAATATTTCATCATCAGATCCAACAATCCATTCCTTCGAAAAAGAGGGTCAACTCCTGTCATCCAGCAATAAAAAGAACCATCATGATTTTTATCATATGAAACCATATATCCAGAAGGATTATTGTCCACATAAACCACCAAAATTAACTTCTCTGAGTCTAAATAACGATCTTCAAAATATGCTTTGTCGTGTAGCTCATCAAATTCAATAATATTAGCATCGACTTTGACAGCGACTTCAATTGAATCTTCTTTGACAACAATATTTTTGTCCATAAAATTACAAAATTTACTAAAAACATATTATAAAAAACTGAAAAATAACCTTCCCCATATTTCAAATCCCATCATAAATTTTATTTTAACAATCCTTGTGAAAGCTGATGAATTTAATTCACGGAATTTGCCTTTAGTTTTTTAAGAATTTTTTTGGGCAGATAATTTTTATCTGAAATGACAGATCGCCCAATTTCTTT
>CAYSKC010000029.1:1922-8090 GCA_964431615.1 uncultured Candidatus Saccharibacteria bacterium | reverse complement strand
TCTTTTTTGTCGAGATCGAGAGCTAGCCATTGCATTATCTTCACAAAACCAATAATTTCGCTGGATTTTTGGTTAAAAACTCCAAATGCTTTTTTATCAAAAATGTAATTCTTGATTTCATCAACTGAATATTGAAGCATTGTATCAGGATACATTGACAATAATTTTGTTACTCCATTTACGAAGTGTTCCAGTTCCACATTTGTCATTTTGTTGAAATCTTCACAATTTAAAAATTTTATATCATTATTCATTTTGCACCCCCTTTTTTATTCTTTTGGTAACTTAAATTCGTTTGCATTCCATAAAGCTTGATAAACCCATCTGCATCATCCTTGGTCCACGAACATGACTGTGCATAGAGTACAGTTGATTTATCAATAAGAGAATTTGGCGATTTAACTGAAACAGGTTGAGCATCTCCATTTTCCACTTTCATCATTACAATCCCATTTAAACTTCTGTTTTCTTCAAGCAAATAAGCTTTCAATGAGTCAAAAATTGGGTCATAAACTTTTGCCCCAAACAAAATTTCAGCGACTTCTTTGGAGATAATAGGTCCTAAGCTGATCTGACTTTTGGTCAAAACATATTGTTTGAGAGCTAGGTGTGCTTTGATAAGAAGGAAAAGTGCTGGTGCCTCAAACACGATATGACCTTTGATTCCAATAATGCAATCTCCAGTGTAATAACTTTTCCCAAATCCCAGTTTTCCAGCTTCATTATTCAATTTCATAATAATTTCTGAACCTTTCATTTTCTTACCATCAATCGAAACTGGAAGGCCTTTGGAAAATTCGATTTCGAAATATTTCGCTTCGTTTTTTTCACAGCTTTTTGTGAAAGTAAACATTTCCTCTGATGGTTCCTCGTCCAAATCAATCTCATTTCCTGAATAGGTGATACCAAGCATATTTGGATTTATTGAATACTTAGTGTGTTTTATTGGCACCATAAAATTAGCCTTTTCAATGTACTCAGCCTCATATTTTCTATTTCCTCCCATTTCTTTGATCGGAGAAAGAATTTTGAGATTGGGATTAAAGGCATTTATTGTTGTGTCAAATCTTACCTGATCATTCCCCATGGATGTAGATCCATGAGCAACATATTCTGCACTCATTTTTTCTGCGAGTTTCACTAGGTATTTTGAAATCAGATATCTGTCCGCACATAAATTCGGATACGATCCTTCATACAGTGCTTCTGCCATTATTGTCCATTTGGCAACTTCTTCAAAAAGTTCATCTTTACCATCTATTTCATAATGCTCAACTGCACCGAGCTGTTTGGATTTATTCTCGAGATCCATGAGCATTTTCTTTGTAAAATACCCTGTATCAACTGTCATGGTGATGACCTTGAAACCTTGTTCTTTCAGATAAAGAACCGAAAACGTTGTGTCCAGTCCTCCTGAAAATGCTAATACTACTTTTTTCATAATTGTAAGATTCGAATTTTTAAATAAAAAAACCTCCCTAAATTAGTTTGGGAGGCTTAAGTGATATATAAAATCAGAATTAGATAAGCCTCCGCCGGAATCGTCGATTTAAGTTTTTTGTAAATTTTTGAACAAATTTTTTCATGATTTTATTTTCTTTTTTTTAATATTTTCTTCTTTTCCACTTTTGACTGGCCAAAAGTAAAGCAAAAGAATTGGGACAGAACTTCACCAACTCTTGTCACGTTACAAAATGAATTTAAAATATCTTGGTGAAATGAGCGTTAAAATTTTTGTTAGTGATAACGAAAAAATTAGCGAATAAACCTTTAGATATTCAAATTCATGAGTACAGTGACTAGCTTTTTTGGTTACTTTTTTAGTGATGTAAAAAAGTAATGACTAATATTATTTTTAAAATATTAAATTACGAACAGATCCATGTATACGAATTAACTACGAATTCATAAATCTATTTTTGAATTCTACCCATTACATATGCTTAATATTCATACATGTATATTACTAATAAAGCGATAACTCGGGTTTTCCCCGTACAAATGCTTCGCATTATACGGGGTTGTATATTTCTACGGCTCGTCTCTCGCCTAGAACTTCCTATCCGCCACCATGCCTGACGGCAGGCAGGAAGGCGGATTATACATTTCTATGGCTCGCTCCTCACCTAGAACTGTATAAAAAAACCCTCGCTCTACTACCAGTTTTTCTGATAATAGGACGAGGGTCTTTGATAAAAATTCACGTGTTACCACCTATGTTCTCTCGAAAATTACTTTTCGAGACTCATTATCTTATTTAAAAAAGCTCCAGTTGATGGATACTTCTTTCAAGATAATTTCCCTACTTGTGCAAAATACATTTTCTTCGGGAAATATACTTTGGCTCGTTCATTTTTACTTTTTTTATCGATCTTTCAGCTGTATCGACTTGCTCTAAATTGAAGTAAAAATTACTATTCCGATATTTTGTTGTGATCACATTCTATACTATAAGTTGAGAAGAAGTCAAGATCGAATTGTTAACGGAGTTAAATATTCTTGCTATACTTAAAATTAATCAATCTTTTTATATGTCACAATTGAATTATCCAAAAAAAGCACTTCGGCTTGTTTATGTAGCTATTTTTTTTCTGTCCTTATTTTTTTTATTTGAAAAGACAATTTTTGCTCAGGCTACTTTAGAAAGAATCGATTTTGGTGGACCATTGTTTTCATCTGGAGGATATCCGGGCATAAGTTATAGAAACTATACACAGGGAGATTATAACAATGACGGTTTTGAGGATTTTATAATTTCTGACTACATTTATCCAGGGGATTATACGGGAGGTATATATATTTTCTATGGTTCTTATTCTCCGGCTTCAGCAACTAACCCAGATTTTTCTATGATAGGGAGTGCGCCGATGACGACGTTTGGTGCTATCGTTGATACTGCCGATATGAACGGTGATGGGATAGATGATTTAATTGAAAGCTCAACCTATTACAATTCGAGTACGGGTCGAATTCAGATTTTTTTTGGTGGCAATGATTTTCCAAATACCCCAGATGTTGTACTTTATGGATCCACTGTTCCTACAACTCTTTATTTTGCCGAGATGGGAGTCGGGGATGTGAATGGTGATGGGATAATTGATTTGGTTGCTTCTTCTGCTGGTTATGGATCAGGACGAGGGCAAGCATACGTTTATTATGGTCCTGTGGCGAGTGGAGACGTACCTGATTGGACTTATACTGCACCTGTTTTAGGAACTTGGTATGGAAATGAAGGCAATGTTGTTGACATAAATCTAGATGGTTATGACGATATAATAGCCACAGCTCCTTATGATGACACAAATTACACAAATGCTGGGAGAGTCGATTTTTTTCTCGGGAGTGAGTCTGGTCCTGCCTTGACTCCAACTTATTCGTTTTTTGGTGAATATGCCAATGCAACAATAGGTTTTTATATGGGTAAATTTGATTTACCAACTGATTCAGGTGGACAGATTATATTTCAAAGTGATATTGAAAGTGAGAGAGTATATTTATTTGTATCGTCTCCATCATTTGATGGGACTATTACTAAAATATACAATAATCCTGTTGCAGAAGTTGATAACTTTACTATGATTATGGCTAATCTTGGTGATCTCGATAATGATGGATTCTCTGAATTTGCTGCAAATGCTTATAGTTATCAACCAGCGACGAAAAAAGGGAGGGTATATGTTTATAAAGGAGGTACGGTTTTGCCTGACAGCCATACATGGGTACTCGAAGGAGATAATAACAATGACTATTTTTCTGGTCCTATAAGAGCTGGTGATTGGAATAAAAATAGCTGGAATGATTTTTTTGTACTTGCACTTGGTTATCCTTCTGGTAGAATGAGGGGAGCTTTGTATCTATATGAAATTGACCATGGGAACCCGGCTATCAATATTCACGATGAAATTTATCTTTCAACTAAAGAAATTGGTGGAAGTGCCTCTGATTTTGAGGCTGGGTATATAGTAGATGGCGTTCAGTGGAGCGAAAATAGTAATCTATCTGGCGTTTGGAATGACTGTAGTGCAGTTGATGGGAGTTTTGATGAAAATGTCGAAGATTATACTTGTGATCTGTCTTTGTTAGGTGAAGGAAACCAAACATTGTATTTTAGAAGTATTGATCAAAACGGTATAAGTATTCCCGAATCACTTTTTGCCTCAGATTCTTTCGTACTTGATACAGTTGCACCAACTGGAAGTTTAATAATTAATAATGGCGACTTAGAAACTTCCTCAAGAAATTTAGTATTGTCGATAACAGGAGATGATGGAATCGGAAGTGGTGTAAGCGAAATGATGATAAGTGAAGATCCTAGCTTTTTAAATTCTGATTGGATACCATTTGCAACCCCAAGTAATTTCACACTTTCATCTAATCAAGCTGTTAAAACAGTGTACATTCAGTTTAAAGATTTTGCTGGTAATTTATCAAATACGTATAGTGATGAAATAATTCTGAATCTTCCAAATAACGGTGGTAGTTCGAATAATAATATTCAATCTGAAATTGTTCAAGACATTGATGCTCCTGAGATTAGAATACTTGAAGTAGCGGGAATTTCAAATAAAAATGATTCTGATCTGATCACTTTTAAAATCCCAATTCAAATACCAGTAGTAACAGGAAAAACAGAACCGTTTGTGAAAGTCTTCTTTAAAAGTGATGGATTAGATGTGTTTTCGATTATTGCAAGTGAAACAGGTGATTTTTCAATGACACTACTGCCTTTTACTGGAAATAGTATTATGTATGAATATTACGCCCAGGATAAAAGCCAAAACAATTCGACCTCCAAATATTTAAAATTCGAACTTATTAAAACTTTCGTTGAGTATTACAATCCACAAAAAGTATCAACACCATCACCTGAAATAACACTAATACCCGTTTCAACAGAAGTTGAGGTTGAAAAAAGAATTGGTCAAGAAGAATACATTTATACCGTTGTTGACCAACACAAAAATCCTCTTCCTGAGACAATTGTTTTTTGGGAATATGAACAATTTATTTCCAATGCTGAGGGTAAGGTGAGTATTCCAGAAAAAATAGCAGATGGTTTTTCTTTAGTTGTCAAATTTAAAGATTGTGATTATGAAGGCAATGTATCTGGTGAAGAGATTCATATTGAGATTGAGAAATTTCAAATATTTCCCTCTTGTTTGATTGTACCCATATTGTTTTCTTTGATTGGGTTGGGATTTATTTTGTATACAAAGAAACATCATAGGAAATTAATGAATAAGACCGTCTAGGGTTTACTTAGTCATTTTCTATTAAATAAGCGTCTCTAAAAATATAGAAATCTTCAATATTTAATTTTCCATCTTCATTGAAATCTGCTTTTAAATTTCCTACTTTGTACAAAGCTACAAATTCACTAAAATCGAGGATTGTGACAGAACCATCGCCATCAAGATCGGCCTCTTTGTTACTTTGAGTTGAGCACAGTTTCCAAGTTCCTCCTTTTGATGAACAACAATATTCTTGTCCTCCACACATTTCTTTCCTTCCCTCTGCATCACAAATACTATCTTGGGATGAGCCATCTGAATCGGGGGGTGTACAGTTTCTCAAAACTCCATCTGCACCAGGACATTTTTCATTACAAGATCCCGATGCTGAACTTGTTTCAGGTGCTGTTGTATCATCTTCTTGAAGTTGAATACTTGTGAAAAATCCGATAAGAAGAATGATAACAGAAATTGATACTGCTAAAAAAACTGTTAGCCACTTTTTCTTTTTTACTTGTCTTTCCATAAGATAAATTATACAGCAATTGAAAAGTAAAATGTTTTATGATGTTTCTTGTATTTGAATACATTTCTAACTTTTGTAGATTATGTATAATCAGCTAGTTATTTCAAAAATGTGGCTAATCGAAGTGAAATAGAAGAAATAAAATCCAGACTTGATATTGTGTCTGTTGTCAGAGAGCATGTTCCAAATCTGAAAAAGTCAGGTAGAAATTATTTTGGTTTGTGCCCTTTTCATAATGAAAAAACACCTTCTTTTTCTGTAAATGAGGAGATGCAAAGATATAAGTGTTTTGGTTGTGGAGAATCTGGGGATGTGATCAAGTTTATAGAAAAAATTGAAGGAATTGACTTTGTAAAAGCTCTAGAGATAGCTGCAGAAAAAGCACATGTAAAACTTTCGAAGAGCTTTGGA
>CAYSKC010000029.1:725-1912 GCA_964431615.1 uncultured Candidatus Saccharibacteria bacterium | reverse complement strand
TGACAAAAAGTATCAACTAAAAAAAAAGATATATGAACTGAATAGAATTGTTGCAGAATACTATTATTTTGTCCTTATGAAGCATGAAAAAGGTCAACGCGGATTTGCTTATGCAAAAAAAAGGAAATTAAATGAGGAAACACTGAACGAATTTAAAATTGGTTATGCTCCAAAAGGGTTCGAAAATCTCAAAAAATTTCTTGTAAAGAAGGGCTATGTACTAAATGATTTGGTTAGATGGAGTCTGCTTGTAGAGAAAAATTCAAAGATTTATGACAAATTCCGCGATAGGCTTATATTCTCGGTTCAAAATCATGTGGGGGATTTTGTTGGATTTAGTGGAAGGGTGATTGAAAAAGAAGATATCCCAAAATATTTGAATTCTTCGGAAACTCCTGTTTACAAGAAATCTGAGGTTTTGTTTGGATTGTACCAAGCAAAAGAGGACATTAGAAAGAAAAATTATGTGATTATTGTCGAGGGAAATGTCGATGTCCCAACAGCATGGCAACATGGAATCAGGAATGTTGTGGCTCCTATGGGAACAGCACTGACAGAAGATCAGCTTAGATTGATTCGACGTTATACGGATACGATTTATTTTGCATTTGATTCTGACTCTGCGGGAGAAAAAGCTCTAATACGAGGTTTTTCTATGGCTGAAAAAGAAGGTCTTTTTTCGAAAGTTGTAGATATGGGAAAGTATACAGATCTGGATGAATACATCAATAATGATAAAAAAGGTGCTCTCAATTCGATTGAAAATGCTGAACCTGTGATAGAGCATCTTATCAAAAGGCGATATAAAGATACTGATATGTCAGATGCAAGTTCAAAAACAAAATTTGTCTCATCTCTAGTTCCTTACCTTTTGCTTATTCAGGATGAAGTCCAGACTGTTCATTATGTTCAAAAAATAGCCAATGCGGCTAATTTGAAGGAGGAGGTTGTATGGAGAAAATTCAAAACTAGCCAAAATTCAGATACAAAAATAATATCTACAGACTTGAAAAAAAACAACTTAGAAGATAAATGTGAGGCAAAGAATCTGGTGATTGATCATGAAATATTGGCATTCTTACTTCAATATGAATTTTTGAGAAAGCCTATTGATTTAGGTTTGGATAGAGTGGTGATGGATATTTATCAAAAACACATGGGGCCTTTTAAAGGTGAGGGGAAGAAGC
>CAYSKC010000029.1:0-715 GCA_964431615.1 uncultured Candidatus Saccharibacteria bacterium | reverse complement strand
AGATATAAATGATTTCTTGAGTCAGCTTCAAACAACAGAGATGGAATTGGTATCAGATCTAATGATGAGAACTCTTGGAAATTTTGAATCTGATTTCGAAGTTGAGAAATATTTTGAAAAATTAATCAAAAGAGCTGAAAAGAATTCACTACTAAAAAAATTGGATGAGATTAACTCAGAAATTAGGAAAAAAGAGTCAGCCGGAGAAGATATTGATGAGCTAATCAAAAGACAAATAAAGATTAACACTAGATTGAAATAGCTAAATCAGGTTGAAATAATAATTTGAAGGTTTTAATTTAAAATAGCGAAAACCCTGGGTTTTTAGGTCAAGGATGAGCGTGCCGTAAGTTCAGAGTAAAACACAATACTTTGGCATTTATGCCGAAGTATTTTATTATTCTAGTTAAACTAGTTTTAAATCTTCCTGTTTGTGGCCTTTTCTCTTCATTATGAGTTATCATGTGATTGTTAAAATTTATTAGGCGTCCAATTTTGGCAAGAGGGAGAAGAGGTAGAAGAAAGAAAATTACCTATGACAGCAACGAGACTCGAATGGTAATCGGGTTTCTTTTGTTATTGGTTTCGATAATGGTCTTTTTGAGCAATTTTGCTGAGGGAGTGGCATTTGATTTTATAAAAGATCTATTTGGATCTGCGGTAATTTTCTTTTCACTTTTTTGAGATATAGAAAATGGAAGCACTGATTCGTTGG
>CAYSKC010000028.1:2557-8117 GCA_964431615.1 uncultured Candidatus Saccharibacteria bacterium | reverse complement strand
TGTTGCACAATTTTTTGAACAAGGCATAACAATCTCGACAATTGGAGTTGGTGTTGATTATGATGAAAAACTGATGACACAAATAGCAATTGAAGGTGGTGGAAGTTATTACTTCATTGAAGATCCAAATACTTCCGATGAAATTTTTTCAAAAGAATTTGAAAGTGTTACAAATATCGTTGCAAAGGACATTATTGTAGCTTTTCCCAAAGATAACCCAATCTTTATAACTAAAGGAATAGGTTACGAACTTGAAGACCCATGGATGTTCAAGCCACACAATATTGTTGGAGGAAAGAAGAATACTTATCTTTTTGAATTATCAGCAACTGATCGAGAGGGAATGTATATATTGCCAATGACCGTCTATTTTACAGATGTTGCTTCTGGTGAATCAATGAGTACAACAGTAGAAATCAATGTTAGAGTTACAGGTGATAATGTCAATCCTCTCTCGGACAATACTGTTTATGAAGAGTTTATGAATGCCTATGAAGCTCAGCAAATGTGGGAAATGTATTCAGATTTGGATACTCAAAATAATTCTTATGCAGAAGATAGACTACAGAATTTGATCGATGTTTTTGGTCTTGCTAACGATAGACTAGAGGGTAAGTTTGATCTAAAAATTACCGAACTGAAAGAGAAACAAGAATATGTAATCGAACTTGAAGATGAGTATATAAACTCAACAGAATCGGGTCGTTCATTTCAAAAATCGAATCAACAAGAATCATTTGATAAAATGTACAACAAATGAAGATATTGATAATTGAAGACAACCAAAAACTTGCAAAGAACATCAAAGATGTTCTTTGTTTGAATAAATATGATGTAGAAATCAAATTAAACGGAAAAGATGGATTATTGAGTACAAAAAAGCATGAATATTCTCTAATCATACTTGATTTAAATCTTCCAGATTTGGATGGAATAGAAGTCTGTAAGATGCTCAGAAATAGTGGTTTTGTAAATCCCATACTTATGCTAACTGCTAGAATTGATCTGGATTCTATAATAATTGGTTTGGATTCTGGAGCCGATGACTATCTCACCAAACCATTCTTGATGGATGAACTTTTGGCTCGATTAAGATCATTGCATAGAAGAAATTCAGATTCAAAAACATCTAAAGTAAACCTAAAAGATGGATTTTGTATTGATTATTGCACAAAGTCAATTTACAAAAATCTAGAAAAGATAGAATTGACACCGCTCGAGTATAAACTTGTCGAATATTTGGCTCTAAATCCAAGACATGTCAAAAATCAAGTTGATATTTACGAGAATGTCTGGGGAGACGATTCTGATAATCTTTTCTTTTCTGAAACATTGAAAGTCCATATTTCGAGACTCAATAACAAGATTGGTAAAAAACTAGTTCAAAATAAAAAAGGAGAAGGATATTTTATAGAGTAAACAACAGATGAATTTTCTAAAAACAACTCAATACAAAATAGCAATTCTTATTAGTGTGGTTACCTCTTTGTTTGTTCTAATTACAAGTTTTTCAATTATATTGATATTCAACACTCGTATCGACCACAGTGCAAAAAATTCACTATTTTCTGAGATAAATAAACTTCAAGTTGAAGTAGAACAAGAAAATATTCAAGATAAAGATCTGAAACTAAAAGAGAATCAACTCACAAAAGATGAGTATGTATTCAATAGGGTTTTGCCAAACATATCGTCGGAGAGCGAAAAGATTGAACAACCAACTGATATAAATATTCAAAAACTTGAAGAAAGTAAGATTGTTTTTTCAAAAGTGATAGATTCCAAAGGAAACATTGTTTCTACTTCAGAACTATTCCAAAATTATGTAATAGATACCGCTCGAGAAGGGTTTGCAAAACACAATGTTTCCAATACGGTCTGTCTTTATAGTTATTCTTTTCATGTTTCATCGGGAGAATACGAGGGTTATATCATTCAAGTTGCAAACTATTGTCCAATCAATAGATTGGAGCTAGGGATTCTTTATACTCTTTGTGTTGCAATAAGTATAGTGATTTCTCTAACTACTTACATAGGTGGTTTTATTATTGCCAAAATGCATTGTGTCTGTTATGGTTTCAGCAGATGAAAGTGTTAGAAATTTTGGAAGGACTGTTAGACATGAATTATTGACTCCGCTGACAGTTATTTTAAGTACAATCGAAGCTTCTCTCAAAACCAAAAAATACAAAGAGGGACTCGAATCGTCCAAATTGGATCTAATAGAATCGTTAAATTCCCTCCAATTATTGGGGAATTTGGTTCCAGACAAACAAAACTTTACAAGGGTAAATATAAATGAGGTAATTGATGAAGAAATTCAATTTGTAAAAAAGACTTTATCTTCAACCAAACAAATACGTTTCTTCCCAGACTGTACAGTCAAGTTGAATGCGAATCTAACTGGTGTGCATATTGTCATCAGAAATTTATTGAATAATGCAATAAAATATTCGTGCGATAGCGATAGTATCAGTATTTTTTTAGATAATCAAAGTATCAAGATTGAGAATCAAATAAGTGATATTGTCAATAAAGGAATGGGAGTAGGATTGAAAATTGTCAAAGAAATATGTAATTATCATAAATGGAAATTTGAAACAAAAAAAACTTCTAAAACTTTTAAGGTAATTATTAAATTTAATCTATGAAATTTATACTAATCAGACATGGTGAAAAGCAAGAAAGCGACTCAACTGATTTCAATATCAGACATGGCGTAGGCTTAACTACTCTTGGCAAAAAGCAAATCCAAGAAACTGCAAAATACATCAGAAATAATTTTCCACTCGATGAAATTCACGAAACTGTTTTTTCGAGTTACTTTCCCAGAGCCATTCAAACTGCTGAAATAATATCAAAAGAATTAGGATTTACGAATATTGAAAAAATTGAAGGACTGGAAGAATGTTATGCTTTCAACGATTATTCTACCCCAAAAGAGATTAGAGATTCGTGGAAAAAAGAAGCTTTCAAGGATTATGATTGGGTTTCCCCTCAAACAGGAAGAAGTATCAATATGCAAATTGAAATATTTACTAACTCACTTAAAAATATTGCAAATCATCTAGAAACAAAAAATATTGCGCTTGTATGTACACACGGTGGAATTATTCGAGCACTTTTTTATAAACTCGACCCAAGAAATAAGCCAAAAATTAAAGATTTTTGGGCAGTACCGATTGAATTTGGAAGTTTAAATATTTTGGACTTCACCGATGGTTCATTTGCTCCCCTTGAATTCAACAAAATTCCATAAACATGAAATACTGCCTTTCACGTCCAAAATTATCTCATCATTCACAAGAGTCTATTTGTAACAAAATTTTAAATCTAAAAAATTTTTTAGGTTTTAGTTTAGTTTTTTGCATATTTTTGTTCGTTTCATTCGTTTCTTCTCTTTATCCATTCAAATGGAACGTTGGGAATTCAATTAATCGAATAAATTTGACAAATAAATCATGTATTGAACAAGATTTTCAAATATTGAAATCGGAAATCGATAAAGATTTTGATGGAGTTGATGATTATTCGGATATTTATCAGTCAGCGATAAATCAAACAAAATCGCATGTTAAATATATAGATAAATATTATTCTGATAACAACGGGAAACCGCCGGAAGATGAAGGGGTATGCACGGATGTCGTATGGAGAGCACTTAGAGGAGCTGGATATGATTTTCAAGAGATGCTTGACACCGACATACGTGCAAATACTGATGCCTATCCACTCGACTCTTGGACCGGAATACCAGACACAAATATTGACTTTCGAAGAGTACCAAATATTGAAATTTATTTAAAACGTCACGTGGAAGAACTCACAATTGACATTATTCCTTGTGACAAATCAAATTTAGATGAGTGGCAAGCGGGAGATATAGTGATATTTTCAATTGATGGAGTTGGACCTTCAGATCATATTGCAATTGTGTCACAAAAACGGGATAACGATGGAGTTCCCTACCTGATTCACAACTGGGGATTAGGAACAAAGGAGGATTTACAGTATTGGGGAGACATTCGTGGACATTACCGTTTCACCTTCAACTTATTCGAAAGTAGAAATTAAGAATAACAATTATTGAATTATGGATATTTGGGTTATGAAGCATCATGTTTGAAGTTTGATACCTCTAATTCGAAATATTATAACTGACGTGGTATTTTTATTCGGACAGGTTTATTATTGGGACGGAATGTCTTTTCTTCAACCGCTTCCAAAAATTTCGACTTTAAATCCTCGTATTCTTCTATACTCAAATCTTTTTCGAGGAGCAATGCTCTTTTTAGAGCTTTTTTTTTGACCATCAGATCAAAAGCTTCTTCAGTTGGTTTCAAGTTAGCACCCCTTGCCCTAATTTTGTTCCGGAGATCAATTTCAAAAATTCCCGTAGATGGATTTTTGACTATACGAATAAGATCAAACTTTGAAAGTTTTTCTCCTGTAGCTATACAAGTTCGGATTGGAACGTGTTTTTCTTTCGGCCCTTTCTTGACCATCACTCAGCATAAATTATTTTAAAGCTTTTTGTATTTCTTCTACCGATTTTGGTCCAACACCAGCTATTTTTTCGCCATTTTCAATTTTTTCTTTCAGATCATCAAGAGAGTTTATTCCAGATTTTTCGATAATACCTGCAAGTCTTGAATTTAACTTCAATTCAGAAATCCAATCAATTGTCTCTTTTTTGTTCTCTTTCTTTTTATTTTTATCTGCTTTTTCTTCATTTTCTTTTCTTTGATCAGTTCCAACCTTGATTGTTTCTCCCTGTATATCGATATTCCACCCAGTGAGTTTGGCTGCAAGACGAACGTTTTGACCATCTCTTCCAATTGCTAGTGATAACTGTTCATCAGGTACAATAACTTCAATGATTTTCCTTTCTTTGTCAGTAATCTTTGTACTGACAACTTGTGCAGGACTTAGTGCATTTACGACAAACTGCTCTGGATCATCATCCCAAAGAATTATGTCGACTTTCTCCTCACTACTCCCAACTTTTAATTCTCCCATAATTGCCATAATTCTCATGCCTCTCTGTCCAACACACGATCCGATTGGATCAATTCCATCAACATTTGAAACAACTGCAACTTTTGATCTCATCCCAGCCTCTCTTGCAACACCCTTAATCTCAACTGTTCCTGATTGAAGTTCTGGAATCTCAAGTTCAAATAGTGCCTTGAGAAATTCACTTGATGCTCTCGATACAATGATTGTTTTTCCTTTTGGTGTTTGAGATATTTCTTTGAGAAGTACTTTGTGTCTACTCCCAGTTCTATAGAATTCAGACATGATCCTTTCTTCTTCTGGCATCAGTGCAATTGCCCTTCCAATTTCCCATAATACGGTATTTCCTTCCACCCTCTGGACTATTCCAGTTTCAATTTCACCAATATGATCAACAAATCTTTTTACTTGAATTTCCTTCTCAGTCTCACGAAGTTTCTGCAAAATCACTTGTTTTGCAGCCTGAGCAGCAACACGTCCAAAATCTGCTTGTGGAGTTACGTCAATTTCGACATGATCACCGACTCTTAGTTTCTTTTCTAGT
>CAYSKC010000028.1:1416-2547 GCA_964431615.1 uncultured Candidatus Saccharibacteria bacterium | reverse complement strand
CGGGAGTTTTTTAATTGAAACTAATACCTTGCACTTTTTTTTCGTTTTTCTTCTTCTAGTTTTTGTGCTTCTTTGAGAGAGATCTGCGTTGCTTTGCTTGATACTTTCTCAACAACTTTCTTGTCCATAAATACAGTTACTTCTCCTGTATCAGCCCCAACCTCAACATTTATCAATGACTCCTCGTACTCAGGATAGTTTTTTCTAAATCCTGTTGCAATAGCCTCTTTGATAGCCTCAATAATATCTTGTGGATCAAGGTTTCTCTCTGCTGCAACCTGATTGATGGCTGAGAGAAAATCTGTTTGTAATGACATGTTTATTAAATTCTAAAAACTAAACTTAAGGACAAAACAATTATATCCTTTTAAAACAAAAAAATGGACCTTCTCAAGCCCACTTCCAAAATTTCATGTCGATTATATCATATAAAATATTTGTATTTTGGGTAGTTTTTAAACTATAAATGCATCAACCTCTTTTGACAAATAGTCTTTCACTTCATTCCAGTTTGTTTCAATCAAAAAATCTGGGTTAGGTTCAGACTCAGCATCAGAAAAATAAATTAACGATTTAAGTAAATGCATTAGACTGTAGTCAATACCTCTATATTTTTCTTTAAATAATTGAATTAGTTTTTCCAAAGAAAGTTTTTTCAAGATATAGTATAAATCCACAAAATCTTTTTTTGCGCCACGCGAAGAAACCGCAGATAGTTTCATACAGGAAATATCCTCAATACTTGCTAATTTCGTTTTCGAGTGTATGACAAACCCATTTAGTAGTGGATACGAATATTTCAAAAATGACACTTTCACTTCATTTATAATCAAATCAAGTGTGCCTTCGCTTTGCTGAATTACCTTGGGTTGAAGTTCTTTAAGTTCATCAAGAATTCTGACTTGATCAAACACTTCTGGTGCAAAAAAATCAAGGTCAATTGATTTCCTGTGTCCAATTTGAAGTGCAAGAGCAGTTCCTCCTGCAAGATAAAACTCATTCAAAAAATTGTACTTTGAAATAAGTTCTAGAACCTGTTTTGTTTTTGGGTATAAGGTTTGGTCAAACATATTGTCTCATCTGGTAATACATTATATCGTCTTGCAAAAAAATTGCCCGTTTTAGCCGATA
>CAYSKC010000028.1:0-1406 GCA_964431615.1 uncultured Candidatus Saccharibacteria bacterium | reverse complement strand
TTTCGACTTTTTTTGAGAGTAGCAACTATTTGTTCTCTTGAAAAATTTTCTTCAAGCCAATTAACCTCATCTATATCTCCGTATTCCATGACTCTTTCTATTACAAAATCCGGATTTTTTTGAATATCAAGTACGTCTGTATTAACATCCCAGAGAAGAATTTTGATATTTTCAGGTAATTTATTCATACATGATTATATCAAATATACCACCACTATTTTCCAGTATTTATAGTGCTTTTGGTAAATATTACAGCTACAAATTCAAAAAAAATATAACTTTTATTGCTAGTAAAATAAGTACGATCCCCATTATCCTATCTACCCAGATTTTGTAATTTGAAATAGTGTCTTGAACTTTTTTGATAGAAATTATTGACGAGATGATTGCAAACCACAAAAAAGTTGCAATTACCATCCAAAGACCAAAAACCGTCTGATGAAGAGCTGGTGTACCCGGAACAATTACTTGGGTAAAAACTGTTAACAAGAAAACACTAGCCCCGGGATTCAGAAGATTTGTGAAATAGCCATTTCGAAAAGCTTCAAAAAAATTAATTTTCGGACTTTTTATATTTTTTTGTAAATTTGAATCAATCTTATATTTACCCTTTGACCTGAGCGACATTATTCCCATGTATACAAGGTATCCTGCTCCGATATATCTGATAATATTGAATAACCAAGGAGTCTGTGAAATTATCAGAGCAATTCCGAGAAGAGCATAAGTCACATGTGTCATAATCCCGCATCCAATTCCAATTGCTGTAAAAATTCCAAATTGTTTTCCCTTGCCTAGGCTATTTCTAATAACAACAGCCAAATCCGGTCCTGGGCTCATCACTGCAAGAAGATGGATCGTAGCTATTGTCAGAAACTGTTGAATAAACATTTCGCTATTCTAATATTTTTTTTACAGAACTATTTACCAGTATATCCATTGTATCAAATACTGGTAAAAGCATATCGTCATTTACAGCCAGCTGTAAATCTGTACAAGCAAGTAGGACTATTTCTGCCCCGATTTCTTTCAATTCTTTTATAATTTTTGTCAATTCTACAGTATTCTCCTGAATATTTCTTGATAATATGAGATCCATAATTATTTCCATAAGAATTTGTTGTGACTCTCTGCTCGGTAAAACTTGCTCTATCCCTTTTTCTTGGAATTTCGTTGCATACAGATCATGCTCAATAGTAGTATTAGTTGCTAGAAAACCGACCTTTTTGTAACCCGACTTTTCAATAAAATTAATGGTTTCATCAACTATACTCAAGAAATCAATATTTATGGCTTTTTTGATCTTATCCTGAAATATATGCAGTGTATTACTTGGCAATACAACAAAGTCTGAACCAGCTTTTTCAAGTCTCTTTGCTTCATCAATGAGAACTGGTAAGTATCTT
>CAYSKC010000027.1:1571-8146 GCA_964431615.1 uncultured Candidatus Saccharibacteria bacterium | reverse complement strand
AAATCCTTGAATTGCTTGATATCTGTCACTATTGTAGGTTTTGCAGATGCGATTGCCTTTGTGAGAGGACCAGACATTTCACCGTGAGTTGGAAACCTCAAAAGTACAACAAGGTCGGTTTCTCTCATCTTAGATTCGAAAACTTCTTTGCCGACAAATCCGCAAAATTCTACGTCATTTTGGATTTCCAATTCGTTAACTAGCTGTCTTACTGAACTATCCATCTCTTGCCCCACTATCGAAAGTTTCATAGGGATGTCCGTCTTTTTTCTGGCAATGTCAAATGCTTTGACCAAAACATCCACTCTTTTGTGTGGCGAAACAAAACCAAATGTGGAGACATTGAATATTCCAGAATTCTCACCACTAGTTTCAAACCTATCCAGTTTTGTAGAATGATTGATTACTTTGAGAAATACATTATCCAACCGAGCATTTATTTCGTTAGCTGACCAGAGATTGTGTACAAACACTCCAAGAGATTTATTGACAAGACTGATTATTGAGATGGGTTCAAAACTTCCTTTGCTGATGTTTCTTGCGTGCTCAAGAGTTTGTTTGAATTTTTCTGGTGTTTTTTTGTAAATAAATCTCAAAAAATCATCAATTATCAAATCATGGATTAGTAAATATCCACTATATTTTTCTGCTGTTTTATAGCTAAATTCATTGACTTCGTTGTTTCCTATGTTGTAAATAGTGTAATCATAAGTAGGTGTGTAGTTTTTGAAACATTGATATTTATCTTCAGAAATATCTTTCTGGCAATCACAAAACCAAGTCACATCAAAATATTTTCTGAGATAAGGAATTATTTCGTCTGAGTAATTTGCAATACCACTTTTTGTAAAAAGAGCTGGAGCAAACCATGCAAGAGTTTTTCTGGACTTAATCTCAAGTTTGACAAATCTATTTCTAGTTTCCTCAAGCCCTTTGAGTATAGATATTGCTCCATTTTCGTAGGTAAATTCAGAGACGTCAATTTTTGAAATATCGATTGGATTTTTGAGATATTTTTCGATTTTGTCAGCAATTTTTTGGGGATCATCAGCATCAAATCTCAAATCAGGGTTTTTGATAATCTCTACAAGACTTGAATTATCCGAACAAATCGTAGGTACCCCGACTGCAAGCGATTCCAACAAAGGAATACCAAACCCCTCGTATTTTGAAGGGAAAACAAACAGAGAAGCATTTTCAAAAAGATACTTTAGCTCAGTTATTGGTAAATAGTTAAATATTTGGACCTTTTCTCTATCTTCGTATTCTAAACTCTCAATGAGTTTATTTTTGTAGTCGTCTGGATAATCCCCAGAGATAACAAGAGAATACTGTGATTTTATTTCTTTTGGCAAAATAGAGTAGGCTTTGATCAGTCCTTCAGTATTCTTTCTCTTGTTGTTCCCACCTAGAGTAAAAATATATTTTTGAAATAAATAATCAATTTTTTCTGATCTGGTCTCAAAAAAATCAGATCTAACGCCAAGACTTGCTATTTTTAGTTTGTCAGGATCGATTTTGGATAAACGAGCTACATCTTTTTTTGTATAGTTTGAGTTACAGAATCCGATATCCATGTAATTTTTGAGATACTCGATCCTTCTTGTGTATTCAATCTGCCAATTTTCCTCCCAGCTCAAAAAAATGTCCTCTTTTTGGGCAAGCGGAATCAAGTCGTGTATATATGAGGCAAAAATTGCAAGTCTTGGCTTACTTATTGGAAACAATATATCTGGCATCAAAGGGCTTGTGGCCATATATACATCTACAAGTCCAAATAATCTTTGGAATTCTTCAACACCCTTCAATTCAAATATTTTGAATTTTCGTGGGGGAAGGAAACTTAAATCTGGACATGGCTTATTTGCTTGTATTACAAAGAAAAAATCGTCAATCGTATCTTTTTCAATTATCTTTTTCAAAAGCTCTACAGTTGCCACCCCAATACCTCGTTTGGCTTCAAATGTTTGTAATGTCTGAATATCAAATGCTATTTTCACTCTTTTTTTTTTCGATTAATTATTTTCTTGTTTCTCTTTCGTCTCAACTTCAAGGGAAACAGAATCTACCTTTTTTTGAAGTGTTTTGAGTTGTGTATAAATTTCTCTATTGAAATCTTGCTGAACTGTAAACACAGGTGCAAGCGAGTGATAAAAGATCCAATAAATTCTTTTTGCAATAAATCTCACAATTTTTCCAAAAAATCCTTTTTTGCTTGTGGAAAGTACCGATAGATTGTCCAAAAGAAAAAAACCATCTTCCAACCTTCTTTTGATTGTGATAGCAGACCCAAGCGAATTGATGAGTTCCACATCTGCCTTGTACTCAAAGTTCTTCATTTTGTTTTCTACTTTTGCTCTGATTCTGTGCATTAGTTCTGCTGTATCGATGTCAGTACTTTGTATTTCCATCCTGAAATTTTCGATTTAAGAATTAAGATATATGATTTATGTTAGTAATTCATAATTTACTTATTGTTTTCCCTTTACCACTTTTCATTTTTCGCTCCACCTTCCCCGTCCTGAGCGCCCTCCAGACCCTGTCGGAAGCGATCCGTTATTCATTAATCTAGTATTTCCACGTCCATATCCACAAGCCCTCCCCTTGTTGCTGTACGTACTACATCAAACTCTGCTCCGTTATCTACCCACACATAGTGAACCTCGTTTTTGTTGTGTATTGCACCCTGAACTCCAAAATGTCCAAGCATCAGAGGGAAATTTTTGATCAGAAATTCTACCGATCCTTTCTTTTGGAATTTGATACTTTTGTTTTCAATAAGTGAATTTGTCCCAAAAATTTCCTGCTCTCCATTTTTGTAAATTCCAAAGCCTACCACCAGATCATCTTTGAGTGCCTCATTTGTTATTTCATAATCAAGTTTGATCTTGAAAGTCTGATCATGTGTGACCACGTCAATTGGGTTGTCGTCTATATCCAAAATAGAAATTTTGATACTGCCTCCATCGGTTTTATTTCTCCCGAGATCTTTTCCTATCAGGCTTCTTCCTTCCTCCTGTCGATCAAAACGGATATAGGATTTGATAACTTCTTCTGTTTCTCCCTCAAACATCAATTTACCTGATTTGATATATATTGCCCTGTCACAAAATTCTTGAACTGCTCCCAGATCATGACTTACAAAAATAAATGTCTTGCCTTCTTTTCGAAGTTTTCGAAATAAATTGAAGCATTTTTGTTGAAACGCATAATCTCCAACTGACAAAATTTCATCTATGAGATAAATATCTGCTTCTGTCTGAATAGCAATTGCAAAAGCAAGCCTTACATACATTCCAGATGAAAAATTCTTTACTTGTGTATCCACAAACTCCTCAACCTCTGCAAATTTGATTATTTCATCGAATTTCTTTGAGAGTTCTTTTCTAGACATCCCGAGAATAGCCCCATTTAGAAAAACATTTTCACGAGCAGTTAACTCTGGATTGAAACCTACTCCAAGCTCAAGAAATGGTACTATCTTTCCATTGATTGTTACGTATCCATTTGTGGGTTCCAAAATTCCTGCAAGAAGCTTGAGAAGAGTTGATTTTCCACTGCCATTCCTTCCAATAATCCCAAAAAACTCTCCCTCTTTCACTTCAAACGACAATCCATCTACTGCATTGAATTTTTCTGTTTTCCTTTTTGAGAAAGGAGAGATGAAGTGTTCTTTGAGAGTCAGTTTTGGTTTGTGTCCCTTTTCAAATGTTTTTGTAAGATTTTTTATCTCTAATGCGTTTTTTTTCATAATTTCAAAAATATTCTGCTACCTTTTTTACCTGATTTTGAAAATAAATTTTTCCAAAAAATATTAACAACATAGACATTATTAGAAGTATAAGCATGATTGAAAGACTTGAAACTTCATAACCCCAAATAGTTAAATTAGCAATTTTTCCGTATATCAATGCCTCTCTGGAAATATCAATCAACCAGCCCAATGGATTCAGACTGACCAAATTTCCCATTTTCCCACCAATCTGACCTGGATTTGTTCCAATTTCATAAAAAATTGGTGTTCCCCAAAACAGAAGCTGGAAAAAAAGTTCAAAAATATGTTGAAGATCTCTTAGTCGAATTAGAAGTATAGATAGAAATAAATTGAAACCATACACCATCAATATAAAGATACTGATAACAAAGAAAAAATAAAGCACTCCGATAATTGAGGGGTGAACTGGATTGAAAAAACTAAAAACTATAAAAATAATTAAATTGATGGAAAGATTGATTACTGCCATCCCGACAGAACTCAAGACTGCTATTTCTCTTGGGAAATTTACTTTGAGAATGATATGTGCCTTGTCCAATAGCCCATTCATCCCAAAGATAATCCCCTCATTTACAAATGTATAGAGAATAATCCCCAAAAGTAGTTTGACCTGATAGTTCTCAACTGTTTGTCCCCGAAAAGCTGTCCATACAAAGTAAAGAATAGTAAACATTGCAAATGGTTTAATTAGTACCCAAACAAACCCAAGTATTGAGTTGTTGTAACGTATTTTGAAATTGGTTTTGATTAGTTCAAAAAGTAAATCTTTTGTGTTCTTATTTTTCACTTTTTTACATAGAAAAATTGTTCGTAAATATAACTTACTTGAATATACTTTATTGCATTTTACAGCAATTTCGGCTTTTTTTACTTTTTCTTGTTATATCTATTCTGCTTCAACAAACTCAAGCAGGTATTACTTTGGCTTACCTTATAAAAACCTGATATTATAACTATCTTGAAATGAATCCATAGTCTTTCCCCCTCATTCGCTTTTTTCCTTCAAGTTGTATTTCAATCAGCTCAATTATTGCATCCATTGTCTTGACATATAAGCAATTGTTTATTTCAAAAATTTCGCCTACTTCAATATTATCTGGAATCTGGAAATTATTCGTTTGTATTTTGATTGAGTATATTTTCAATATTTTTCCCCAATATTTCTCGTTTTTTGTATTTTGATTATTTATTTTGAACCATGCAATCGGCCATGGGTAGAAAGCACGGACCATTTGGTCTATTTGGACAGAACTCATTGTCTCCCAGTTGATTTGAGCCTTTTCTTTTGAAACATCTTTCTGGTAACAATAGGTGGCCAAAGAGTCGTTTTGAGGCACTTGTTCAAGTTTTCCCAACAACCAGAGAGGTATAGAGTGCATCAATAATTCAGCTCCTATACTTGCTAGTCTATTCATAAGATCTCCTGTCGTTTCATCTACCTCTATTTGAGTTTTACTTGTAGCAATTACATCTCCTCTATCCATTTCTCTCGTCATGACCTGAATTGATACCCCGGTTACTTTGTCACCATTGAGAATTGCCATATGGACAGGAACCGCACCTCTGTACTTTGGAAGGACAGAACCATGTATATTCAAAGTTTTGTATTTGGGAAAATTTAGCATCCCTTCCGGAATAATTTGTCCATATGCTGCAACAATTATTAATTCTGGTCTTATTTTTTTTAGTATTGTTTCTGCATCAAGCGATAATTTCTCAGGTTGAAATAGAGAGGGATTAAACTGTGGGTATTTCTTTTTGATAAGATTTAGATGAATTTTGAGCGGAGGTGGCATCATTTCTTTCTTCCTTCCAAAAGGTCTATCTGGTTGAGTCACAACTCCATCAATTACAAACAAACCTGAATCGACCATACTTTCAAGTATAGTTGTTGCAAATGAAGATGTACCTACAAATAGTGTTCTAATAGGTCCATTCTCTAATGAGAAACGGTGGGTGAGGTCATTTCGGGTTTCAAGAATTTTTTGCACTACCTCATCAATCTTTTCTAAAACTTCCAAATTGGAAAATCTAATCGTTTTAATTCCCCGAAGTTCCAAATACCCTTCTTTTTTCTCATCTTTCTCAAAATTCTCATCTTGCGTATGTCCATTTATTTCAATTACTAGTTTCAATTCTTTCGAATAGAAATCACAGACAAAGTCACCAAATGTGTATTGTCTTTTGAATTCTATCCCTTCCAATTGCCTATTTCTTAATCTCAGCCACAAGAAAGACTCTGCATCTATCTCATCTTTTCTGAGCTTTTGAGCAAACGTTTTTAATTTAGAAGAATAATTATTCATTTTCTAAAAATCTTTTTAATTAACCCTCACTTTCACACAATAAATGGGGATCAATTATGCCAACTCCACTCTCTCCTCTTTGGCTTTTTTTGGTGCGGTCTTCAAAAAAGAATGTATTGTCATAATCAGTCCCAACAACAAGATAATTATACTAGTAATAATACTTACAAACGAGACAATCTGAGAATCTTGTCGGAAAAAACTTACAAATATCCTTACCAATCCATATCCAACAAGGTAAATACTCAGTACTTTTTGGTACGACTTCCCATTTTTGTCAATTTTCAATAAAATTAAAAACAAAATCAAGTTTCCAATCATTTCATATAAAAATGCAGGGTGAAAGAACAAAAAATTCGAATATTCTGCAGGGCGATTCTGAAAAGATATAAACACTCCCCATGGTAGGTTTGTTGGAGAACCAAAAAGTTCTTGATTGACAAAATTACCGAGCCTTCCAATAACCTGTGCCAACGGCAGAAATACTACAATTT
>CAYSKC010000027.1:0-1561 GCA_964431615.1 uncultured Candidatus Saccharibacteria bacterium | reverse complement strand
CAAATATGGATAAACCCCCATTCCAGATATAGAGGATTGAAACAATATTCTCAGCATAACTCGAAAAATCAGTCATAAAGTGCCAGATTCTTGCTCCAATGAGAGCTGAAATCAAAACCCATGGAAGAATATCAAAGAAAATTCTTCGTTCAACCTCAAAAATACTTCTCTCAATCATCGAGACCCAGATCAATAGAGCAATCCCAATTATTAAACCGTATAATTTGATTGAAAAAAAACCAAAATCAACAGTGCTTGGTATTTCTATCACTCCTCGAAGTACCAGTACAAAAAAAACAAAAATAACCAATAAAATAGCTACAAATAGATATTTTGAAGCTTTTTTTTGAAAATATTTATTCAAACTTGGAAAATCAGTCATGAAAATATAAAAACTGTTCCTAAAATATGTTCGATTTTGGGGTGTTTTTTAGAAATATCGTTCAAAATATATATTCTCTTTGCATATTCCTTTATTGAGTGCCAGATGTTCAACATCAGTAATCATTTCACTATTTCCACAAATATACATATCAGCATCCCTCTCAATTTCCAACTCACTGAGCAAAGAGGTGACTCTCCCAAAATATGTATTCTCAAACTCTTCCTTCGATAAGCAATAATAAACGGAAAAATTTGGATATTTCTCAGCCAATTTATCGAAAAACTCTTCCAAAAACAGATTTTCCATTGTTCTCACCCCAAAGAGGAGTATCATCTTTCGATTTGACTTGGTTTTCTCAAGCTCCTTCAAAATCATAGCTTTCATCGGAACGATCCCGCTACCTGTCGAAACAAAGTAAACCGGTGTTGTTTTGGGTTCATAAATAAATCTTCCCAAAGGAAAAATTGATTCTATTTCATCTCCAACTTTTGAATTTACATAAAACATTGAGCCCTTGCCTCCCGGACTTACATCCACGTAAGTTTCTATCTCATTTGAAGGACCAATATTTGATATAGAATAGCTTCTTTTTACTCCCCGTTCTACAAGTATATCTACAAATTGTCCAGCATCAAAATCTACCTTCTCCCCCAAATCAAAAACAGCCCTGATTGTATTCGTCGCAACTAATTCTTTTGAAATAATTTTTATGGTTCTTTTTTGGGGACGATCAGCCATGATATTTTTTTGTGAAGTAATAACACATTTTACAATATTACACTTTGTATTTTTATGTTATCTAGAAAAATTGATATACTTTGACATATATTTTTTATTTCAAAAAAAATGGCAGAGACAGAAGCCCCAAGAAAATCAAATGCTCTACTGATCTTCGGGATAATATTTGGGCTATTATTTTTATGTTGTGTTTGTTGTTCTAGTATTTTTGGTTTATTTGGGTATATAAAAGACCCAAATGGAGGATGTATCTACGAGGGACCAATGTACGATGGGTACGAATGCGATACTTATGACTATCTATATGATGATTATGACTACAACTACGATGACTACACATACGATGATTATGACTACAACTACGATTATTGATTGAAAATTTTATTGGCTATTTTCGATATGTATGTATTTGATGTATAATCATACCGCTTTTGAACA
>CAYSKC010000026.1:0-8404 GCA_964431615.1 uncultured Candidatus Saccharibacteria bacterium | reverse complement strand
CCCCGGCTATTTCGCGGGCGGCGCGGCCATGATCTTCCTGCTGCGGCAATCCATGAGTCAGATCCCCAAAGAAATGGATGAATCTGCCGTCATGGACGGGGCCAGCCACCTGCAGATTTTCTGGGAGATCATCCTACCCCTTGTGAAAGCCCCCCTGGCCACCATTTCCACCCTCCTGTTCGTTGGACTTTGGAGCAGCCTGTTGGTGCCCCTGATGTACCTTCAAACCGTGGATCTGTATACGCTGCCAATCTACATTTCCACCCTGTATAACGTCAACCTCACCGTTCAGCCCTGGCCGACCATTATGGCCGCTGCCGTCTTAACCACCGTACCCTTGATGGTGGTCTTTTTCTTCGCTCAACGCTACATTTTGGACAGCGTGGTCATTTCAGGAATGAAATAACTGTGGATCACAATCATCTGGTTGGTCAGAAACTCTTACTGGCGTTTCAGGGTAAGGAAATCACCCCTGAAATGCGGACTGCACTTGAAAAGTTCAGGCCGGCGGGCATCACGCTGTTTCGGGCTTTGAACATCGACACACCCGCGCAAGTGAAACAACTTGTTGCCGCGCTGCAGCAGCAAGCCCGCAACCTGGAGATGCCGCCCCTGTTGATCGCCGCAGATCAGGAAGGCGGTCAGCTCATGGCCGTCGGTGAACTCACCACTCCCCTGCCCGGGAACATGGCTCTGGGAGCCACTGGCTCCGTCGAGTTGGCGCGTCGTGCCGGCGAGGTGCTCGGGCGCGAACTGGCTGCCATGGGCATCAACATAGATTATGCTCCCTGCTGCGACGTGAACGTTAATCCCCTCAACCCGGTCATCGGCACACGTTCTTTCGGCGAAGATCCGCAACAGGTTGCAAAAATGGCCGCAGCCATGATTGAGGGCATCCAGTCTCAGGGCGTGGCTGCTGTGGCCAAGCATTTTCCAGGACACGGCGGGACGTTTGTCAATTCACACTACTCTATTCCCAAAATCAATTATTCTCTTGAAGAATGGGACGAAAAAGCATCAAAACCTTTCAGAAAGGCAATCGAAAACAAAGTTGATTTTGTCATGATGGGACACATCAATTACCCGAATATTACAGATGAAATATCATCCTCGTCTCCTTTCTGGATGAACGGAATATTGAGAGAAAAACTCGGATTTACAGGAATTATCGTGACCGATGATATCTACATGCTTTCCCCAAACGATTCACTAGATTGTTCAGAAGAAATAGCTAAATCAATAAACAATGGTGCAGATATGACAATATTTGTGGACAATCCCAAATGTGATTTGAATGAAGTATATCAATACTTGACTGAGTTCAATTTGATAGATGAGGATACAATTGATGAAAGGGTTGAGAATATTCTAAAAATCAAAATGCAGAATTTATGTACTTTAAAGACTGACGAACCAAGTTAAATATTATCTTATGGCTCAATAAATACTTAAAACTTTCACATTCAAATTATCTCTAACTCAGAAAATAAACCTGAAATTAGTGTTACTTCAAAGTATTAGTATTTTAGATAAAACAAAAATATTCCCAATAATAAATAAATTTTTGATATCAAATTGAGTTAGATACCTGTGAATGTCATAATAAAGTATGAAAAGACTAAAATCGAAAAAAAATAACTCTAAGAAAAAAATAATAATTTTAATAACTCTTCTCGCCATACTCATATCTATTGCTACATATATAATCCTTGGTTTTCATAGACACGATATCGCACCAATTGATTCAGAAGCTCTCTATGGAGGAGAAATTGAAAATAATTTATATCCATATGCAGGCTATCTAGTTTCTTACAAAAAGAATGGAAGTGCTAATTTATGTGGGACAACTTATTTATCAAACAAAATAGCTATATCAGCAGCCCACTGTTTTCGGGACACGGCATATACACAGATTGGTTACTCTTTATTCAAACTAAATTCAAATAAAAACTTTCTAGCAAACGATGTCACTATCAAACCTGAGTACATAAAAAAAGAAGAGGTATCAAACGATTTCGCAGTCATCCAACTTCCAGATAATTTCTCAGAAATACTGGAATTTGCGAAAGTTTCAACTCCAGAAATAGGATGTGACTATGAGGTACTAGGGTATGGCAGAAATGAAGATGACTCGTTGCAAGGGACCTTTCAAAGCCTACGAAAAAAAGCCGAAGTTTGTATTATTGAAATAGACCCTTCAACCTTTACATTTAAAGGTGTAAACGGCGGGATATGCATAGGAGACAGTGGTAGTGCTATTTTCAAAAAAGATACAAATGAGATTGTCGGAATCGTTTCTTCAATCATTGCAGACAAATCTGAAATCGACAATCCTTGTAGTATAGGAAATACCGCTATTGCAGTCAGACCAGATAGCAACAATACATTTATTTCTCAAGTTGAAAATAATACTTTTGATAAATCCCAAATAGCATTGTGTGGTGACCCATGTATAAATAAACAATGTTCGTTTGGGCTTATTTGCTCAAGCGAGAACAAATGTATCGGTCTCAGTGGAAGTTGTATTTCAGAATCAGGAAATTTCTGCTTTGAGGAGGCTAATCTCCAATGTGTCAGTGGCAATACCTGTCTTGAAAATATATGCAAAACAGAATTCGAAGGGAATATGCGAAAACTTATAGAAACAAATTTAGGTATCAATATTCCACCCGAAATAAATTTACAGCCGTTCAGAATAATATTGATAGTATTCTTTGTAATACTGGCTTTGATTACAATCAAAGAATCGCTACTTAAACACTAGCTACAATATTTATCAAAATTAACCAAAAAACGAAATTTACTAGCCCTCCCCTTTTTCTGTTTATTTATTCCAATCCTGTGAGTACTTTTGATTCCCAATTGACTGGTTTCAATCCCAATATCTTCAATAAAAATAATATTACCAGTCAGATCAGCACCATATAGTTTTTTATCAAATCCAAAAGATTTACAGAGATTCCCGGGAGATTTTGTCAGATTATTTATATTTTTTGCCTCTCCTGCGAAATTTTCTTTCATTATCTCAATTCCCTCTTTTGGAATTACAGCACGAATAAATATTACTTCGGGTATATCTTTTTTGTTCACAACCACGGCAAACTGGTAGTGAATTCCGTAGATAAAATAAATATAAACAAGCCCACCCTCGTCATACATAACTTCGGTTTTAGGAGTTCTTCTATTTCCATGTGATACATCATCAACAAATGCAGGATAAGCTTCTACATCACTAATGATTCCTGACATTCTACCTTTCATTGAGTTATATACCAATAATTTTCCTAAAAATTTTGGAGCAAGAGTTAGAGCGTTTCCAAGGTAAAACTTCTTTAATAATCTAGTGCCCATACTTTTTTCAAAAATCAATAAAACATAAACTTGCAGTATTTCACATATATAATATACTGTACGCGATGTATTTATTAATAGATTGATAGATGGAGAAATTTTTTAATCTAAAATTGCTTCTTTTGTCTTCGACCTTTTTTTTTATTGTATTTGGAATAAATTCAGCTTATGCACTAGATACTACCATCAGTGCAGACAGTGGATTTGACTGGGAAATAGTACCTTTAAATACTCCACCTGATTATACAACAACAAATCATTCAACACTCAGTGTAACCATTCCAAACATAAGAGGGTTAAATCTTTCCAAGGCCACAGTAACCGTTTCTTACGACCCAACATTGATCAACCTCACTCCCATGCCAGGAGACTCAATGCCAGTTACCCTCAATAATGGGCAGGCGACTATTAATGTTGATGTATCCAAATATGGTGGTAGTTTCGCTGTTTTGAATGAGCCGCTTGGTTTGCTCATTGGGGATTATACTCTCAGGCAGACAGGTAGCATGGAATTTCGTATTCTAAGTTACGAATTTATCGACCAGAGTGGTCAACCAATAAATATTACAGCAACAAATTCTGCAAGACTCACTATTTCAGATCACTATGAGGAATTTGATCAAAACGGAAGATATATAGGACCAGGAACTACCGAAGACAATCCTATTCTCCCAATTCTTCCAAATACATCAATTACGAACACACCCACTCTAATCCTTGGAGTAACGATCATAGCTTTAGGAGTGTTGGCGTTTTATTTGGGAAAGCTCTATAGAAATCTATAAATAAATTTTGCCCTGTTCAGTTTGGTCTTCGATGCTTGATGTTTGCCTGCCTGACGCCGTTCCTGATGGTAAGTAGGATACTTTCGCAAAGGCAAAGTGTTTGATACTCAATACTGAAGTAATTGGTCATCAATATTCAATGTTGTTCCAAGACCTGAACTATCAATTTCTTCGTATAATCAATATCTTCCATACACCAGTCATGCTCTCCATCAATTATTGTAGTATTTGATGGAAAATCTTTTTCAATTTCTTCAATAGAAATAACCGAATCGTATTTACCATGATAAATTACCAACTTTTTTGATAATTTTTCTTCCAATTTCGACTTCTTTTTGTAAGCGCTACGTATTATGAGTTTTAACGAGTTGAGAGAATAAATATTTTGAGAAAAAAGGTTGAATAATAAATCGCCAAATCCCCGAAAATAAAATTTTGAAATTTTTGAATTACTCACCGATCTCTTCATATTCAAAAGAAAAACCCAAATAAACTTTATCTTGGAAATCTTTATTTCAGTTATCAGGGGATCGAAAAGAATAATTTTAGAAACATCTTTCAAATGTCTACTCACTTCATATGCACAAAATCCCCCGAAAGAATGTCCTACAAGAATTGGATCTTTGAAATTCATCTTTCTTATTTGAGTCACAATTTCATCAATTGCTGATTTTGGATATCCATCAGTTTGTGAAGTACCATGTCCAGGCAGATCAAAAAAATAAACTGAAAATTTTAAGCCAATAATTTGATCAATGGCATATACGCTTTGTATCTCACACAACCTCCATGAAAAAAAATGATGTTTTTCTCTCCAGTTCCAATCTTTTGCATAAAGAATTACAAATGTTATTAAATATTTTGAATGGGAACTGCTTTCTTGAGAATATATTTCTCCCATTCTCTATATATTTGGATATCCGATGTTCGACTGTTGAGTTCAGCCTCAAAGACCTTGTTGGTATTTGGGTCTATTCGAACAACACAAACATAATCATCATCCCAGATCCCAAAATCTGGTTCTTTCACAACCTTTTTGATATCATCCCACAAAACCTGAAAAATTTTGATCCCTGCCTCAAGATCTTTTTTCACCTGTTCTTTCAGAATCTGATTTTTCAAATCTTTATCTTTTCTCAAAACAATAACTCGAACAAAATCCTTTACTCTTTTTGCAGCATCTCTAGCTTTTTGCATATAGTGATTATTGGGATCCCAATAATCACCTATACCAGTAAAGAGCGTACAAAATCCTCTTTTTTGAAGATGCCGAAAATGAAAAACTCCTTCATCAATTACATCTTCTGGACGCAATTTCATTATTCCCCTATCTTTATACTCAGTGATATAGTCTTGAGCAGATTGCTTTTTGTGATGCTCCAGAAATTTTTGATACAACGAAAGATCAAGTCTAGAATAACAAAGATCTCTTACAAGAGGAAACTTATTCATATTAACTGCTGAATTCATGTGACCAGCTCTTCTGATAAGTATTGTGGAACTTCCAAGAGCATGAGAAAACTCCATAGTTTTCTCTTTGCTAACGTATGGATCATCATCCGAATACAAGACATATGATACAGGTATCCTTTTTTTCAAATCATCAAAATCAAAATCGGTTTTGTAAAATGTTTGATTGACATGGTTAAATTCCCACCTTTCAAGCTCACTCAAAAACGGAGATACAAAAATTGCACAATCAAGATTGAGTTTATATTTTTCAACTATATGCAAAATAAACAGTGGCCCCAATGAGTGACCCACGAAAACTAGTTTTTTATTTTTTCTAATTTGGGGAAGTACTTCTTTCTCAAAAACATTTAACCAATTTGAAAGACTTTGTTTTTTGGCTGGAACATCCGGACCGTTGTTTATAGTTTCATTCCAATCCTCAACAGAAAAAAATGGTGTAATGACAGTCTGATCCAGAGATTCAAGATCTGCCCTAAGTTCTGGAAACCAGTTTTCGTTTGGACTTCCAAAGGCTCCATGAATGAGTACAAATTTCATTTGTTGAATTATTATTGATGCCTAATGATATCACTTAATATTCTTCAGTTTCTAGTTTTGATTGACAAATTTTTTTCTAAACTAATCCCGAACACAAACCGTACAAATTTGACTATATACCTCATAAATCTATATATTTAAATATCCAAAAAATCTGCACACTCTTTTCGCAATAATGAGGTTAAAATATTAGAAGGCAATAACGATGACGAATCTTCAAGCTCTGTGTGATCTTCCTATTGAACTCGAAGATTCGGAAAATGATTTTAGGATTCATTTTGATGATTGTGTCAGATGTCTTCACAAAAGAACAGTATCTCTACAAAGCCTTTCTCCAGCACTACTCAACCGTTCAATCAAATACCCAGAAACTGTTTATGAGGAATACACAGTTTGCCTAAATGGAGACCAATCTGTTTTTGAAAATAATCTTAAATACGACTTACTAATCATTCCACCTGGACTTCTAGGAATTGAATTTATCAAATCTCACATTTTCTATACACCAGAATCACATATTCGAAATCGACTGAGATTTAGTAGTGTTGTCGAAGCGATCAATGCAACGACAACCATACTGATGCAAAAAATTATTCCAAATTTTGAAGAGGAAGATCAGCCAACTATCGAAGAAGGAATATTAATTGAACTCAAAGCAGGAGAAAAATTTGCAATACCCGAAGGATACTACTATACATTCATCAATGCATCAGAAGAACCAATTATACTCTCTCGTCTTTACAAAAATTATAATATTGCCGATTACACACAAGATGAGCGAACTTATACAATGGCATATTTCTGTATTCGAAAGAACGCAAGACAAGAATTGGTATACAATCCAAAATTTAGAAAAATTCCATCAATCAAAAAAATTAATCCAAGAGCTAATCATTTTCCAATAATCGGTTTCGAAGAACACGTACCTTTGTATAGATTGGCCAAAATAAAGACCGAAATGTTTTGCCAGCTTTTGAAGTAATTTTTTGAGCAAAGCAACATTCAAGTACCCTAGATTCAGAAAGAAACAGTTCCCGAATAGAACTATAAATAGAATCTTATACACTCAAAGTTCCGTTGACCAAAAATCAGTCAGTTGATAACATCAATCAGTTTCAGAAAAATAAGCACGAACCAAAGAGTACAGTCAATGTATTCCAATACAAATCCGACCGAACTAGAAAAAAGCAACCACGTTCTACGTGGGCTTTTTTTGTATTTCTAAATTAACCAACAAACTAACTACAGAATAATTATTGCCTTGAAATATTTACTGGATAATTTCGTCAATCATGTTACCTCAAGACAACATCCCTCACAAACAGTATTTACGAACAAACAAATGACTTGTTCCAAATTCTACATTTAACATTCAACACACAAAAGTAGTCCATTGTATAATTAATAAAATTTTGAAACATTCTATTTTTAGCAAACTATTAATCCAATCAAAATGCAAGACATAAAACGAATAATCGAAAACAAAGAGGAGTACAAAGAGGTCGTTTCCAAGAAAAAAATTGATCTCGATGTTGATGCTCTCATTACCCTTTATGAAACAAGACAGGCACTACAAAAAGAAGTTGAAGATTTACGAAGAGAAAGAAATGAAAATGTTGATGAAATAAAGAAGATTCAAGGAAAACCACCAGAGGTATTAATTCAAAAGGGAAAAGAGATTAAAGAAAAACTTCAGGAAAAAGAAAATGAGTTTTCAAAAGTTGATGATGAATACAAAAAAATCATGTGGAAGACCCCACAGTTTATCTCGTCTGATACACCAGTTGGAAAAGACGACAGTGACAATGTTGAACTTAGACGGTGGTCAGCAGAGACAGGTGATGGTGGAGATCCAAAGACATTCAATTTTGAATTCAAAGATCACGTAGAACTCGGAACAAGTCTCAATATTTTAGACCTCGAACGAGGGGTCAAAACTGGAGGTTTTAGAGGCTATTACCTAAAAAATGAAGGGGCTCTCATGCACATGGGTCTCATGATGTATGGTCTGAAACTGATCCAGTCAAAAGGATTTCAGATATTTGTCCCTCCAACAATTGTGAAATCGGATGCTCTCTGGGGGAGTGGACATTTTCCGTTTGACGAAGAAAATGTGTATGTTGTTGATAGTATGAAAAATATGGAGGACGAAGAACGAAGAACAAAGAACGAAGAACAAGATAAAACCTTCGACAATACTCAGGATAAAACTTTCAATGCTCAGGATAAACCCTTCGACAATACTCAGGATAAAGAAA
>CAYSKC010000025.1:0-8507 GCA_964431615.1 uncultured Candidatus Saccharibacteria bacterium | reverse complement strand
CGTGATGCCTGATTAAAAAACGACACCGAAGGAGGGATTGACTAAAGATAGTTGCCTGAAATAAAAACGACACCGAATAAACTCTTAATTCGGTGCCATGGTAACAATGTCTACAAAGAAAGAATATATCCAAACTGTTCGAGAAAGATATAAAAAAGCCAAATCTAGAAAAGAGAAATCTTCCATAATTAGCGAAGTAGTTGCAAATCTCAAAAGAGAGAGAAAGTATGTTATCAAGGTTCTTAATGGTAGGTACTACAGAAAACGAAGAAGGGTGACTAAAAGACCAGAAGTATATACATACAAACTATCAAAATCCCTTAAACAAATATGGATCGTAGGAGGACAACGCTGTTCCAAAAATCTCAAACCACAGATTCCCGAACTCATTAAAAAGCTCAAACAATTTGATGAAATTGTACTTTATGGAAATGATGAGGAGCTACTTTGTAAGATGGGTACGTCTACTATCGACAGATTACTCAACCTTGTAAAGAAAAAAAGTAAATTAAGAGGATTGAGCGGTACTAAAAGGTCACCACTACTAAAAACATTAATTCCTATCAGAACATCATTTGATGACATACATGAAGCGGGACATGTCGAACAGGATTGTGTACTACATTGTGGGGATAGTGTGTCTGGTAGCTATGCTGAGACTCTAAATACATTAGATATTCATACACACTGGAATGAACAGACAGCTTTTCTAAAAAAGACAAAGAAAAAAGTAATAGCAGCATTTCATGAACAAAGAAAACGATTCCCATTTCCAATTAAATCAACAGACTTTGATAATGGGTTTGAATTTGTTAATTGGAGTATGCATGGATACTGTAAAAGAGAAAACATAGATTTTACGAGAAGTAGATCCTACAGAAAAAATGACCAGGCACATATTGAGGGGAAGAATTACGAAAGTATTAGGCAAGTTATCGGTTATGATAGGATTGAAGAACAACCCATTGTAGATCTCATTAACGAGATATATTCGAATGAATTCAGGTTACTAAACAACTTCTTTTATGCAATAAGGAAGTTAGAATCCAAGCAAAAAGATAGTGGTAAAATTACAAAGAAATATGGAGAAGCACAGACACCTTACAAGAGAGTTCTGAGTGACCCTACAGTAAGCCTGAAGGTTAAAAGTGAATTAATTAATCAGTACAAAACACTTAATCCTGCTGAATTAAATCGTAATTTATCTATTAAATTGGCTAAGCTGAACAAAATGATTTCGGTGTCGCAAATAAATCAGGCAAGTACCCCTCTGCAGAAGTAGGTTGGGTGTCGTTTTTGACCAGGCAACTCGTATGGATTCTTTTTTTCAGAAGAAATTTAAGATTTGATATAATGCCCATATTATTTTTTAAAAGAAATTAAAATGGAACTATATGGGGTAGTAGAAGGAGATACTTCACTCAATACATTAGATAATTATATATTCAAGGAACAACCGGAGGAATGCACGGATGGCTTGGGGAATTTAGTAAACGAAGCTATGGAAGGTAGTATTATTTTTAATGCACCACTATTAGCTGTAACTGAAGCAGTATCAGCACAACCCGGGTATTCGTTTTTGTCTGATCATAGCTTATTTGAGAGCAATATTTCAAAAAATAAATAAAATATTGTTTGTTTCTAAAAAAGGACTTTAAAAAGTCCTTTTTTTTAACGAATGTTTGAAATATATTATTTATCTGTATTTCTTAAGTTCTAAAATGAAACGCACAACCTAGGTTAGAATTCGAGCCAAATATAGACCTATAGACATACAGATATGTATTTGATATAATATATTTATATTAAATACTTATAAAATGCAAGAATTACCTCCAGATGAGTATCCATATTTGAATACTGATTTTGTAGAAAGTGATAATAATGATGATGGTGTTGCAAATGAAGGTTTATTTATTGATGATGAAAATGAAGAAGTCGACCTTGAGTTTATTAATAATAATACAGATAATAAGAGCCTATATTTTATAAATAATGAAAATTTCAATTCCGTAGCAAAAGGGAGTTTTATGAAAGGTCATAGTGTAATTTCTTTGGAAAATGAGTTGAAAAGTATGAGTAAATAAATACGAGAATATTTATTAATGTTTATAAAATGGACCAATTTACAGAATATTTGGTAGATAAAATACAGGATTTTGTAGAATTTGCTAAACCAGGTATAGGAGAGGTTTCAGAAATGATTTTGCATCCAATTGAATTTAGTCAAGAATATAGCGAATTGTGGCAAAATTCGGAAAATGGTGATAATATTCCTCTAATGTCTTTAGATAACAGTGATTTGTCAAAGAATACAGAAAAATGAGTACTTATGCTAGATGATAGATTAGTTGATACAACTGCTACTATAGGTAACGATTTTAAAGTAGTACTTGATAATAATTACCTAAGACCTTGTTATTAATATCGAAATCTTTCATCTATACATATTTACTGTTTTTCAATTCATCCGGCATGCACTGTTGCCCTGATTTTTTTCCTTCCACATCATGATCATATACATAGCCTTTTGAGTACCCCAGCTCTTTCATAAGTCTAGAAGGAGCGTTTCGAAGATGCATGGGTACAGGAAGATTCAAAGTTTCTCTCGCATCAAATTGTGCTTTTTCTATACCAATATATGCACTGTTGTCTTTTGGAGCATTTGCAAGATATATTGCAAGTTCTGCAAGATGAACATTACATTCTGGATACCCAAGTTTGTGGCAGGCATCAAAGCAAGCATTGGCAAGAACTGTAGCCATTGGGTCTGATACTCCAATATCTTCCGCGGCAAATCTAAGCATTCTTCTTGCAATATACAAAGGATCTTCACCTCCTTCAATCATTCGGGCTAACCAATAAAGAGCTGCATTTGCATCAGATGATCTCATTGATTTGTGAAGAGCAGAAATTATGTTGTAGTGTTCCTCACCGTTTTTGTCATACAAAAGAGCAGGGGACTGGAAAATTTGTTCAAGAAGTTTTGTTGTAACAAAAATTTTTTTTAAAGTACTTTTTGACATAATATTAAATTATATTTATATATTTTTGCACCCCTTTGTATGGACAAAGGTGTGCCACTAAAGCCACTGGGTGAATTAAGTCATATCTCGTATACGAACATTGTCACTTATTTCAAGCAGACGCCTGCCCGCATGCGCACGCAGGCAGGTAATTCACCCAGACCCAACATTATTTAATAACATTCTCTCGTATACAACCGAAACGATTAATTTACTAAACATTTAATTATCTACTATTTGATTTAATAATATTTTTCGCTAAATAAATATATACTCGTATAGTTCTTGTTAAAGACTTTCAATAAAACCTTAGAATTATCAGAAATGAAATTATGATAACTAACAAATCATAAATTAAAAGATTATTTCTAATAATAAATCTAAATTTTTCTTTGAAATTTGAATTAGTAAGTTCTTTGTGTAGTTTAGTAATTGAAAATTCTTTGTTGGAAAAAGGCCAGAGTAAATGTATTCCGATTGTTAAACCAAATAAATCCAGTATTAAATGCAAAATTAAATTAAGTGAGATTAACATTGAATAAAAGATGTCTTTAAATACAAGGAATTCAACTAATGAAATTATAATAGTAAATAAAATGACTAAAAACGGATAATGAGTAAAACTTTGGTGATGAGTTGAAACTCTGTTATGCCATATCATATTTATATCAGGAAGTATTGATATACCGGCAGACAAAAACATAATACTACTTTCGATATGGGTGTTCCCATCAATACTTACAAAAAAAGTTCCTATCGCAATTCCCGATAATAAGTGTGTTGTCGTCAACATATTCTTTAGTCTAACATATCTACAGCTGTTTCAAAGGCATTTAGTAGTGTCCTAGGATCTCCATTGGATTTGGCAATCAAAAATTCTTTTGCTTCTTTTTCAAAATCAATTTCAACTTTATTATCAAAAAAATATTTGATAGCTCTTTCAAGAATCTTTTCCAAAGATTTTTTATCATGTTGTTTGAGGACAAATACTCGAGATCTAGAAAGGAGAGCAGAATTCACTTCAAAACTGGGATTCTCTGTAGTTGCTCCAATCAATATTAGAGTACCGTTTTCTACAAATGGTAAGAGAAAATCCTGCTGTGCTTTGTTGAATCTGTGAATTTCATCAATAAAAAGAATAGTTTTTTTGTTTAAAGCTTGAATACTTTCCTTTGCCCTCACAACAATTGATTGAAGTTCTTTTTTACCTGAAGTTACAGCAGAAATAGGTATAAAGACTGATTTTGTCTCGTTTGCAATAATTCTAGCAAGTGTAGTTTTTCCTACTCCAGGAGGCCCCCAAAAAATCATTGATGGAAACTTATCTTTTTCAATAAGTTTTCGAATTATACCGTCTTTTCCTGCAATTTCATCCTGGCCGACAAATTCACCTAAAGTTTTGGGTCTCAAAAGATCAGCTAGAGGTATATGACCTCTACTTTGTGTTTCGGTTTTTTCTAGTAAGCTGTTTTGAGTAGTCAAATAAGTTGTTTGTAATTTATAAAACAATGTTGAATAATGGATGTTGGATAATGAATTATAATTTAATAATAAAGTATCCCGTTCTCTTTCACACAGTTATTAAAAACATCGATTCTTTGCCCCTGAACGCAACTATCCTATCTTGGTTCATGTTCTTCTACTTTACAAGTACATTGCATATAACATTCAACATCCAGCATTCAAAATTCAAAATGACACAAATAATTATTTGCCTCCTCTGCATTCTTAACCTTTACTAAATTATAGTTTCTAGCCTTTCCCTCAAACCAAGTAATTTGTCTTTTTGCATATTGTCTATGATGCAATTTTATCAGTTCTTTGCATTCTTCAAAGGTTATTTGATCTTCCAAAAACATTATAACCTCTTTGTAACCAGTTGATTGTAAAGATTTCAGTTCCTTAGTGTATCCCATAGAAAGCAAGTTTTTGACCTCTTCAACAAAGCCGAAATCAAACATAAATTCAACTCGATTATCAATTTTTCCAAATAATTCAGGTTTTTCAAAATCAGGATAAAACAGTATATGTGGATTTGTTGATCGCGGTTCAAAAAGATAGTGATCACGTTTTTCTATCAAACGTATCAACCTTCTTGGATTGTTTTGATCTGAGTTATTCAATTTTTCTAATATATCTTGATCAATCAATTTTTTTAGTTTTTCCAAACTCATTTTATTTAGACTTTCTCTTGAAAAAAAAGATTTTTTTGTCTGAATAGTCTTATAATTATGAATCAAAGAATCTATATATAAACCTGTACCACCGACTACAATGGGAACTTTGTTTATAGCATGAGCATATTCGATTAATTTCTCAGCATAATTTTTAAATTTATTTAAATCAAACTGATCGTTCGGATTCAAAAAATCAATTAAAGAAATAAGAATTCCAGAATTTTCTATATCAAAAACAGGAAGTTCAATATTTTCAAACTTATGAGTTTTAGAAAAACTTAAATTTTCTTTGTTTGAGCCGATATTTAAATATTTGTATACTTGTACAGAATCGGCATTAATCAAAAAACCATTAATTTTTTTTGCCAAATTTATTGCAAGAGAGGATTTGCCTGATGCTGTTGGTCCTCCAACGATAATTAGTTTATTCGAAATATCATTTTTGTACATAATTACAAAACTTGAGAAAATATACAGAGAAGTTCAAAAACATATCTGAAACATACAAAAATATTCGAAATTTCATTGTTTTTGCAATAATTATTCTGGGTGTTTATTTGTTATTTTTTCAAAAAAATAATGATCAAATAATTAAAATCGAAGAAAATCTTTCTGATAATGAAATATCATATTTAAATTGTCCTGTCTCTAGTATTACTCCAGAAATATTTGTTGAACCATTGATTACAAATAATGAAATTGGTTTTATCGATATTTGGGAAGATACAGATTCATCAGGGAAAGAAAAGGGAGAAATACCAGCAATAATCAATCCGAAATTTATAGATATGAAGATTGCACAAAACTGCATAAAAAATGAAGAAAAAGTATTTGTATTCATCGGAAAAAATGGCACTGTAAGAATTTATCCAAAGTCAATTTTGAATTTGCACCAGGTTGTTCATGACGTTGTCGATGAAGAAGAAATAATTATTACGTATTCGCCATTTTCTGATAGTTTTGGAGGATTTTTGACTAATGGAAATATTTTTGGAGTGTCAGGGCGCATTTTTTCTGGAAATACTCTTATGTATGACAAGGATACCGAATCTCTCTGGCTAGAAATGACCGGCACTGCGATAATTGGTGATAAAACAGGCGAGATACTTAAACCCCTCAAGGTTTTGTACATGAGTTTTTCTGAGGCTATCGAAAAATACCCTGATTCATCAGTATTATCTTTTCAAACAGGTTTTAATTTTGATTATGCTAAAGATCCATATTTGTACTTTCATGAATCTGATACAATTATCGGCGAATCAGCTATTGAAAATCCAAAATCACTTAAAACAATAAGTTTTGTAGATGGAGTTTGGAAATTTGGGGATTTTGAAGAGAATCCTTTTGAGCACCAAGGCTACAAGTACTCAATCGAAGAAATTGTCAAACTTCTAAATGAGCATTAATATTTCATTATCATTTGTTTATACATATACTCTGGTTTATTTTTTTGTGCGATAGGGACTAATTCATAGTCGATATAATGTTGTATAAAATCGAGACATTTGGTTTTATGTATTGTATCGAACTTTGAACTCAATACTATTACTTTGTTTATTCCAAAAGAAATGATTCGATTTTTGATCTGGGTTTGAATAAACTTCAAATAAGGTCTGTCGCAAGCAGAAAAAATATCCAGAGGCTCACCAAGGATCATTAAGTCATAGAATTCACCCTTGTAACGATTTTTTAGTTTCCAATTCGGAACTATTTTGGCAGTAAACTTAGAAGCAGCATAGACAAGTAGTATTTTGTTCATTTGTCTATAAATAACTAAGTTTTGATAAAAATATATAATAAAAAGTAATATATAAATTATAACGTATTATATTTACTTCATTACAGTAAAGACAAATAATTTTGAAAAATAGTTCTAAAAAAACACAAAAACAAAGGAAATATTGTATTTAGCGTACTATTACAAATAGATATAAATAATTTAAAACACAAATAAAAAACATCAGGTTTTGATTTCTTTTGATGAGATATGAAGTTGTGTTATTGTGGAAATGATGATTAGAAGATTACATTCATTTTCAACCTTTTGAAATACAAAAAAAGAAAAATGCCGAGGGCAGGAGTTGAACCAGCGACACTGCGATTTTCAGTCGCATGCTCTACCAGCTGAGCTACCTCGGCATTTTGCATAAATGATTATATTATAAACAGTTAATTATTAAAATGATAAATTACAATTAATTATTTATAAATTATTATATATTGTTATGATATAATTTGCGCAAATTTTTAAACTTATATTAAATGTGTAGCCCAGAAAATCAAAATGCTTGTGAAAATCCATTTCAAATAGTTAATGCTCATACGGAAATTGTTAATGGTGGTTTTCATGATGATACGGCATATGTTGATATAAATTACGATTCGGATCCTGGTGCAGAAATAAGACTTATAATTAGACCAGATAATAATATTGGAGACGACTACAACTTTATAGCCTCTGTTTCTATAATTGACCCTGATCTTGCAATAAATTTATATGGTGATCAAGACCCAGAAATTCATGGTACCCTTAGTTCTTTTAAGGATGATTCTGGAAACGACTCACTTATTATTGACAATTTCACTGCAAATTTAGATATTGATAATATAAATGAACTAGAAATTATTAGATATATTAAGCACTTTTCATTGGGTGGAGAAGTTGCATTTGGAATGTCCGTTGATCTAAATAATGATGAAATTAGAATTCAACCAGATGGCTTTCAGGCAGGAGTCATGTATATGGAACCAGGTATTGGTCTTACTCAAATGTTTAGTGAACAATTTGATCTTTACTATAATTACTTAAGTGATAAAGAATCGGGATTAGATCCTGATTTACCAGAGGGTATCATTTCCTGATTATTTTCAAAAAGCATTATTATTGTAATACCCATTTTTTGAGGTGTTTCCGAAGAATTAAAAAATTGTATCCAAATATATTTCCTGATTTTTAATTGTAAATCATTACTTCGTTTTATAAACAATAATTTTATCTCAATCAAGATATTTCATTTCCCAACCTAATTGACTCAAGCTTCTGCTTTCTTTGGCGCAATACACACATCTCTCATTGGACATTTTTTCTTGAGCTTTGGAAGTTATCCTTTATAAGTTATTTTTTGGGGACGATAATCACATTCAAAACAATTTCTATCCTTAGGAACATAACTTATATAGTCGTCTAATCTATCACCCGGTCTTTGTCCACATCCATTATCTTTTATATTTGGCATTTAAATAATTAATAGGGTCTTGCCCAGTTAAAAAGGTATTAAAGCTTAAATAAAGCTGTTACAATGGG
>CAYSKC010000024.1:2419-8704 GCA_964431615.1 uncultured Candidatus Saccharibacteria bacterium | reverse complement strand
GTTTGGTAGTCAATTTGTAAATGCTGGAGAAATTATCATTAGACAGTTAGGCACAAAGTTTCACCCAGGAAAAAATGTAGGAATTGCAAAAGACTACACAATCTTTGCAACGAAAGACGGATACATATCCTTTCGGATGATGACTGGACATCACAGAGGACAAAAATTTGTTGATGTACTCGAAAAAAAAGCAACTAAATCCACAACAAAAAATTTAGCTAGTACGAACAAGGTAAAAAAAGTGGAGATAGAGAAAGAAAAGAAAACAGCAACAAAAAAAGCCACTACAAAAAAAACTACTTCAAGAAAAACCAAAGAGTAGTAGATCTCCAAAAATACAAAGTATCGATTTGATTTATTTCTAAAAAGCGAAAGCTAGTACTTTTGTACTGCAAATGTGTGAGAATAAAAAATAAGTGTCGAAAACTCTGAGTAAAACAAAACACTTTGGTCTCAATGCCAAAGTATTTTATAATAAAAAAAATGATTTATTGTTTCTATTGTGTTTGAAAAATTATTCTCAAAAAAACAAATTATTTTGGTTGTAGGACTAGGAAACCCAGGAACAGAACACCAGTCAAACAGACATAATGTTGGTTTTTTAGTTTTAGACAGACTCAACGAGGCCTTGAATGGAAGTAACTTCAAAATGGAAAAAAAATATCTATCAGAGATTTCCGAAAATACTTTTTCAAATAAAAGGGTCATTCTTGTAAAACCTCAAACATTTATGAACGAATCTGGAAGAGCAATATCTATCATCAAAAATTTCTATAAAATCCCAATTCAAAAAATTTTACTAGTTCACGATGATCTAGACTTAAACCTTGGAGAAATAAAAATGCACAAAAAGGGTCCCAGAGTCCACAATGGAGTTAATTCTGTAGAAAAGTACCTTGATAATTTTGAGGAATTAAATAGAATAAGGATAGGAGTTGAGAATAGAAATACCAAAAAAAAAGTACTTCAAGGAAAAGAATTTCTTCTATCAAATTTCTCCACCCAAGAAATGGAGATTTTGAAACAAATTATTGAAACAAAAGTAATACCAAAAATTATGTTATTCCTTGATGAATCTGGAAATTGAAAACAAAATTTGTTTCTACATAAGTTTTTTGTTTGTCGGAGAAATCGACATAAACATTGACGTCCTGCTTTGAGGCTTCAACAATATTATCTTCAGACATACGAATATCGCTCCAATCCTTTTTTCTCAACTCATCAAATATCAAAGTTTTTGTTTCTTCATAATTTCTATATATTATAAACCTCACACTGACATACCTGTTTTGACCTTGGACATTATCTATAACCGATATCAATTCACTGGTTGGAGGGAGTTTTGGCAGGTATTCTTCAAAATCAATATCTTCGGGTAGTTTATCTCCCTCAAAGGTAGAATTTAGACCATTTTCAAAAACTTTGACAAGCTCTCCATCATTTCTCTCGAAATCAACTAGGTTATTCTGTGAATCGTCAGATTTTTTATAAAAGTAAAAGAAAAAACCAACTCCTATTAGAAAAAGAATAATTATCAAAATAATTACCAGATACTGTTTTTTTTTCATAGAAATTTATCTTGCACAAATACAAATGAAATCAACCAAGAAAAATATACCAGATAAGAAGAGTAACTTGAAGTTATAAGTTGGTATTAGTTGCAAATTTTTTTATATTTGAATTCATATTCACTTCTTCAACATCCTTACTTTTTCCATCCCCTCCAAAAGTTCTTTTTCTCATTCCATAATCAAGGATAGCCTCCTTAAAGTGTTCTATTTCAAAATCTGGGAAGTAAACATAAGTAGAATACAACTCAGAATAAACGGACTGCCAAGCTAGCATACCACTAAGTCTCTTTTCTCCAGCCGTTCGAATAATCAAATCTGGATCCGGTAAATCACAAGTATCCAAAAATTTTGAGAATTCTTCTTCATCAACCTTTTCTTTCCCTTCCTTAATCAAAGCCTCAATTCCTCGGATTATTTCATCTCTACCACCATAATCAATAGCAACATTGACCGAACCATTTCCAAAATTCTTAGTTTTTTCTTCAAGTTTTTCAAATTTTTCGATTAAACTTTTCGGAAGCCTATCTCTTCGACCCAAATGCCTAAACCTTATTTGCTCTGCAACAAAATTTTTTGAAAATCGATCGATTGTTGAATGAAAAAGTTTAATCAATTGTTCCACTTCTTTTTCATCTCTTTTCCAATTCTCAGTAGAAAAACCCCAAAGAGTAAAGTGCTTAATATTTAGTTTTCTAGCGTCATGAATAATTGATTCAATTTTTTTTTGAACGTACCAATAAGCCTCCCAAGGTTGAAGTCCCCTTTCTCGAGCCCATCTTCTATTGCCATTTGGAATCAATACAACGTGTTCTGGAACTTTCAGATAATTGGGCATATCCAAAGAATTTTCATCTTTTAGAATAATATCTTCTCCAACCCTTTTACCTAGATTAAAAAAACTTTGAATCTGATCTTTTAGAAAAGATCCACTCCGTTGAACTTCAAAGTCATCATAGTTTCTCATTTCATCAACCCATTTATATGACATTTCGTCAACTTTTGAAAGCCAAGAACCTCTTTGACACCATTGAAGATACTCCTGGAGAGCCTCGGAAGGTCCCTGAACCAGGATTACAACACTTCCATCTCTCATATTCCTTGCATAACCAGTGAGATGCAACATATTTGCATACTTTTGTGCAGAGTTCCGAAAATTAACTCCCTGAACTCTTCCTTTTATTTTTATTTCAAGCGTATGCCTTGCTTCCATATATACTTATTAAACATAAAACACCACTAAACTTCACAAACGTGAATTTTTCTTAATTCTTACAAAACTTGTGAGTATAACATAAAAATCTCCCCGGGAAATACACCGGGGAGCATTGATATTCCTTTATTTAGTGCCCAAACGATATCAAAATTCTTTTTTCAGAATAATCCTCTTCATTTAGTTCAATTTTGTACTCAACATCTCCAGAAAGATCAAAAACATAAGTCGATACTCCATTCTCATAGCTTGAGGTCAGAGTTGTAACATTTTTAACTCCCTGAGTCGTAAAATCAACTTCACCATACTCATCATTACTTGCTATACCATCAAAAACCAAATTTTCAATCGTCACATAAAGTTTTTTTGCACCATCTTCTGTTTTAATTACAGAACTAACATTTGGAATATTTGCATTGCTGAGTTTCAACTGGTATACAAACTTATCATTGTAATCATCATAACTATATCCTTTGATACCTGCTACCAATCCAGTCGCTTCTGATTTTATATCAGTTGTTGATTGGGATATTTCATCCTGAACCTCAGAATCCTCCAACAATTCATCTTCAATTACTTCGGTTGATTCCAAAACATCAATTATTATTGTATTGCCATCCATCTGTGCATAATATTTGGTTTCCTCTTCAAGTTTCAATTTGTATACCAAATCTGTCCCAGAAGAACGCATACTTTTGACAACACTAACAAGTATTGAGTTTTCTACAGGGAAAACTTCCCCGAGTAAAATACCTGTATTGTCGGCATTTACATTCCTAAATGTTATCTCAATTTCTTGTGTTCCTTCCTTATAAGTGATTTCTGAAAGAGGAGTACCAGCTTCATCTCCATCCTCATTTTCGAATTTGAATATTGTTCTATAAAAATCTGTATATGGCTGACCTTCTACTTCCTCCAACGCATATTGAATATCTGAATCATTTTCAAGTACAACATTCTCATTTGTATATTTTTCAAGATCAGTAATCTTGCTAAGGGCGGAAGTATCTTTTATTTCGGTGGCAAAAGTTATTTTTTTGTCCTCTTCAATAACCTCTTCCTCAACTATTTTTGTTGGTTCTGGAGTTGGAGTCGGAATAACTTTTGATTGATCTGCTTTATAATTTTTTACAAAAAAAGCTCCAACAATCCCTACAAAGACAACCAGAAGGGCAAGAATCACAACCGATCTGACAGTACTTGTATCGCTCGAGGGAACATCGGCTGGGACACTGTGTAGTTTGGATCTATCGAGCATTTGTGATCCTGATGCTGTTTTCACTGGCATGAGTACATATTTAACAAATATCTTACCTAAACAGTATAATTTAAATTGCTTCTATCGGCAACTTAACAATAACAATATACAAAAAAAATATAAATAGAACTAAATTGTTAGAGATATTGTACGCCCTAGGCTATATACAAATACAACATAGAAATTACTACAAAAAAAGATTATTGATTTAGATTGTGGTTTTGAATCTCCTTTCAAAATGGGGATTTAATGATTGAAGAATGTTCTTCGAATAATATCATCCATGATAAAATAGTTGGATACATTTTTTCTATCATATTGTGGATGAAAGATACATTGAGATCAAAGGGGCTCGTACTCATAATCTCAAAAATATAAATTTAAAAATTCCTAAAGACAAATTAGTAGTAATAACGGGACTTTCTGGCTCAGGGAAATCTTCGTTGGCGTTTGACACAATTTATGCAGAAGGACAAAGAAGATATGTCGAATCCCTTTCAGCTTATGCGAGACAATTTTTGGGACTTATGGAAAAACCTGATGTTGAATTAATTACTGGTCTTTCTCCTGCAATTTCAATAGATCAAAAAGGATCTAGCCATAATCCGAGGTCAACCGTTGGAACTATTACGGAAATATACGACTACCTTAGACTTTTGTTTGCTCGAGCAGGTCACTCAAGAAGCCCAGTCACAGGACATAGACTCCAAAAACAAACCGTCCAAGAAATCGTTGATCAAATATTATCTCTCAATAAAAAACTCAAACAAGATGAAATTAAACTTATGCTTCTAGCACCAGTTGTAAAAGAGAGAAAAGGTACATACGAAGATTTATTTCGAAGATTTTTAACTCAAGGCTACATCCGCACAAGAGTAGATGGTCACATCTACAACCTTGAGGAAACAATTGAATTGGATAAATTTCAAAAACACAATATCGAAATTGTTATAGACAGAATAATTATCAAGCCAGATATAAAAAATGATAAAGATCTACTCAAAAGAATAACAGATTCTGTAGAACTTACTTTAAATCTTGGCAGAGGAGAAATGTATTTGTCAATTAATTCAGACTCCGAATCAATTGATGACAAGATTCTAGTAAGATCAAAAACAAAAGAATCCAACACTTTCTGGCATGATGTGTTTTTTTCTGAAAAACTAGTTGATCCAGAAACAGGTGAATCATTTCCTGAAATCGAACCCCATACTTTTTCTTTTAACTCACCACACGGGGCATGTCCAAAATGTAGTGGGATTGGACACATTAAAGAAATTGATCCAGAACTTATTTTTAATCCAAATTTATCGATCAATGAAGGAGGAATTTTTCCATGGGCGAATATAGCCGAGAAAGATGATTCATGGACATATAAACAACTACTTTCTATTGCTTCTCACGAAGGATTTTCTCTAAAAGAACCAATAAAAAATATATCTAAGGAAAAAATTAATATACTTTTGTATGGATCAAGTGGAAAAAAATATACATTTGAATACACGAGAAAGAGAGATAACTTGATAAGTACTTATGAGAGAGATTTTGAGGGCCTTATTCCGAATCTAATGAGAAGATACAATGAAACCGAGTCAGAATATATTCAGAAAGAAATTGAATCCTATATGAGAGAAACAACTTGTCCTGAATGTCAAGGTCTCAGACTTAAAAGAAACTCACTTGCTGTAACCATCGCCGGTAGAAACATTGTTGATATCGGAAACATGTCAATTGAAGATACACTTAGATGGATTGAAGCAATCAAATCAGGTAAAACCTTGGACATTAAGAATCCATCAATAATTGAGCAATACCTTGGACTTGTCAATATTGATCTCAAAAAAGATTTACTTTCAAATATTGAGATTGAAATTGCCAAACAAATTTTCAAAGAACTCAAAACAAGACTTGGATTTTTAATTTCTGTTGGCCTGAACTACTTGACACTCAACAGAACAGCAAAGACACTTTCTGGGGGAGAAGGACAAAGAATTAGACTTGCCTCACAAATTGGAACAGGACTAACAGGTGTTTTGTATGTACTTGATGAGCCGTCGATTGGACTCCATCAAAGAGATAATCACAAACTTCTAGCAACTCTCAAAAACCTAAGAGAGATAGGAAATACAGTGATCGTTGTAGAACACGATGAAGATACAATCAGATCTGCAGATCATATTGTAGATATGGGTCCAGGAGCAGGAATTTATGGAGGGGAGGTAGTAGCAGAAGGAAATTTGGATCAA
>CAYSKC010000024.1:0-2409 GCA_964431615.1 uncultured Candidatus Saccharibacteria bacterium | reverse complement strand
AGGAAACAAATTATGAAAATTGAAAAATCTATCACGGGGCAATTTTTATCAAAAAAAAGAATAATTGATAGAGAATCAATCAATAAAAAGGTATTAAAATTTGTGCCTGAGTATGAACTTTCACCAAATCAAGAGAGAAGAAATCTCTACCTAAAAGGATGCTCACACAATAATCTCAAAAATATAAATGTCGAAATTCCACTAGGAAAATTTGTTTGTATAACAGGAGTATCGGGGTCAGGAAAATCATCACTTATCAATGATACTTTGTATCCTATTCTCTCTCAAAAATTTTATCGTTCAAAACTTGAGATAGGAAAATATGAAAAAATCGAGGGAGTTGATGCAATAGATAAAGTTGTCAATATTGATCAATCACCGATAGGTAGAACCCCCAGGTCAAATCCCGCAACTTATACTGGAGTATTTACAAAAATTCGAGAATTGTTTGCAGAAACGCGTGAGGCCAAAATAAGAGGTTATAAATCTGGAAGATTTAGTTTCAATATCAAAGGAGGAAGATGCGAAAACTGTGGGGGAGATGGAGTTATCAAAATTGAAATGCAGTTTCTCCCAGACGTATATATCAAATGTGACATATGTGATGGATCAAGATACAACAGAGATACACTTCAAATTGATTATAAAGGCTACAATATAAATGATGTACTCAATATGAATGTAGAGGAAGCTACAGAATTTTTTAGAAATATTCCTGCAATATATTCCAAACTAAAAGTAATAACGGATGTTGGACTTGGGTATATCAAGCTTGGTCAATCCGCTACAACTCTTTCGGGTGGAGAAGCCCAAAGAGTCAAACTTGCAACAGAACTGAGCCGACGCTCAACTGGAAAGACCCTGTATATATTAGATGAACCAACAACTGGACTTCATTTTGAAGATGTTGAAAAACTTCTTGTTGTATTGCATTCTCTAGTCAGAAAAGGAAACTCAGTACTGGTTATTGAACATAATCTAGATGTCATCAAAACATCTGACTGGATAATTGATTTGGGACCCGAGGGTGGAGACAGGGGAGGATCAATAATTGCTACTGGGACACCAGAAATGATTGCCAATAATCCATCAAGTTTTACGGGTCACTGGTTAAAAAAATAAAATTTAAACCGAAAAAACTTGCAATATGGATTAATGTCTATTAAAATTGACCGACAAAACCCAATTAGGAGTTTTTTTTATAGAATTTCAGAATTTATATAAATAATTCATGAATATTTCGTTAGCCGCAGAACCAATTTTTAAATTGTTTGGTTTTGAAATTACAAATACTATTTTCACTGCTTTTATTATTTTTGGAATAATAATAGTATTTGCAATCTTTTTTAAGACACGTATTCGAGTAAAAAATCCTGGGAAATTACAGGTTGCATTTGAAATGATACTATCTGGTCTTCAGTCGCTAGCAAACGATGTGATGGATCCAAAACTAGCCAGAAGTTTGTTTAGTTTTCTAATTACTTTCTTCATTTTTATATTTGTTTCCAATTGGTTTGGACTTCTTCCCTTTGTTCCAGCAATTTCAATAAATAAGCATGAAGAAACTGCTCAAACTCATCAAGTAGAAGAAGAAAATCAACATGAAGAAAAACTGGGATTTTTTGATTGTATCAAAACACAACATTGTTATTTGTCAAAAAATGGGGTAGAGGTATTTCATGATTCAGTTCACTTACTACGAGCACCAACAAGCGACCTTTCAATGGCAATAGCTCTCGCAATCATTTCTGTCGTAGCCACAAATTTACTTGGAATAATTAGACTAAAAGGACAATTTTTGCAGAAATATTTTAGCTTTAAGGGAGCAATAGAGTTTTTTGTTGGAATCCTTGAACTTGTTTCTGAGTTTGGGAAACTTATTTCTTTTTCATTCAGGCTGTTTGGGAACGTATTTGCTGGAGAAATCTTACTTGTTGTAATAACCTCAATAAGTATCGGTTTGGCAACTCTTCCATTTTACATGCTTGAATTATTTGTCGGCGCTATTCAGGCGTTTGTATTCTTTTTTCTGACTGCGGTATTTATTGGTCTAGCAACAACTCCGCACGAACATTAATTATTATTAAATTTAAATTATGGATGGTACACAGGCAGGTCTTCAATATATAGGTATGGCAATTGCAATTGGGCTAGGTGCATTAGGACCAGGCCTAGGGATTGGAATGCTAGCTTCAAAAGCTATGGAAGCAGTAGGTCGAAATCCCGAAGTTGCAAGCAAAATTCAGACACTTATGATTCTTGCAATTGTGTTTGCTGAAGCCATTGCAATATATGCATTGGTCGTAGCACTTATTATTAAATTCGTTTAATATATTTTAATATGGATGCATTAGGAATAAATATAACCAATATACTTATCTATTCACTACTTTTTCTTGGAGTATTCTT
>CAYSKC010000023.1:5906-8839 GCA_964431615.1 uncultured Candidatus Saccharibacteria bacterium | reverse complement strand
AATATAGTTTTTTAAATTAATGTAGTATCTATCATGAAAGAATTAATCGATATAATTAGAAACGAACTTTATGCAAAACCATTTCCTGGGAAAATTTTAAATGATTTGATGGATGAGCAACTCAAAAAAATTTCCAAAGATTTTGAATGCGACCAAGATGCATTGTGGATTGGAGCTTACCTTGCCGATTCAATGATTACCGAAGCAATTGAGACAGGGAATATCAAACTTCACATGGACATGGCAGTTGAAAGAGCTTATGAAGTTTTTGAAAAACACCCAGAGATTACCGACAAACAAAAAGAAATCATCCTGGAAATCATCTCCTGCCATCATGGAAAACCTCATACTCACATTGAAACACAATTATTTATAAATGCAGACGCATTCAGGTTTCTTTATCCAAGAGGAGTTTTCCAATTCTTTGGATCTCAACACGAAGGAAAAGAAGAAAACTTCGATAAGGCCATTCAATATGCCATTTACAAACTCAAAGAAAAGTATGCACTGGTTGACTTAAATGATGAACTCAAAGCTGAAGCTAAAGAGCTTTATGACAGGTGGATGTGGATTTTTGAGAGGGTGGGGGTCAAGGAAGAAGTACCAGAATTATACTAAAAGTAAATGTCATTCTGGTGGGGCCTGAAATACATGACAAAGCATCAGTGGATATAGATAGGAGGATATAAACATTTAGAATACTCTTCTTTGCCAGAAAAAACATTGACCGAAATTCATATTATAGGATATAATTACTCATCTATTATCAAAAAAAATTCATGAGTACTGAGGCTTTTCAATATGACAATGGCATTATATCTTTTGATTACAATCCAGGTTCGACTGACATTCCCTACACAAATCTTCGGATATTGAACCCAGATAGAGTTTCTTTTGGGGACATGGGAGTATTATGGGACATAGGTCCAAAATCATCTACAAATTATGTTGGCTTAAAAGATGGAGTAGATTATTTAACTACAGTATATCCACAAGATGCATTGGAGATAGTTATTCGCTACCTTGATAATATCGACGATGATAGTGATTTTGAAATTATTTCCATGAGATTTGGGAACCCTGATACAGATGAAATTGCTGATAATATTGCCTATAAAACATACTCACTATTAGGTTTTAGCGTATTTGATCCTACCACGGATGAAATGTTCTTCGTAAATCAAAATCACGCTAATGATATGCAATATAACTACTCACTCTGGAATGATATCAAACCACTTTACTATGGAAATACAAATTAAAGAAAAAATATAAAATAGTTTATAACTAGGCATCAGTAATGATGCCTTTTTTTAAATTCATTAATACTTACCCTCTTTTCTCCATCTTGTTTGGTTCTTCAGGGATTTAGACATTTTTCCCTTTTCTGCCATTTATGTCATAACGAAGTTTTTTGAAAGTACTAAGTCATGTGCACTTCCCAGTTTTTCGTGTACGATAGTTAGGTTGTTTAGAATCGGAGTCAGGGGGAGATATTTCCCCTTGTTTTGAAGGTGGTGGGGGAGATTTGTTGGAAATTAGCTCCCCCTGTGGTTTTGGTGTTATTTTTTGCCATCAAAAAGTAACCAAGTAAAATTGTTTTACAGAAATTCTTTCTTTCCTTCCACTTTTTTCAAAAAAAGTGGATCAAAATTGTTGGGGGATTTAATTGCTTATCCGTATACGAACACTTTGCCATCACCTTCTACAATACTCCCTACTATTTCAATAAATAATCGAAATGAAATACTTAAAACCATTATGTTTTCATCAATTCCACCAAACAAATTTAAAAGTATTGTAGAATCAGCAATAAATCCCCCAAACCCCATTTATTTCTCAACCAACGATTTTTTTACAAAATCCCTTTTTGATTTACCAGAAACAGATGTTCTTTTGAACAGGAGAATTAGATTGTTGAAAACCGGGGTCAGGGGGAGGTATTTCTCGTTGTGTTGAAAAAATTGATGGAGATTTGTTGGAAATTAGCTTCCCATCTGGCTATGGCGTTGCTTTTTGGCATCAAAAAGTTAAAAAGTAAAAAAACGATCTAATTATCAAAACCCAAATAGCTTCCAACCAAAGATAAAATTACAAGAACAATAGCAATCAATTTCCAGTCAGATCAGTAAACAAATTTCTAATACTTCTTTTTGTGTTTTGAGTTTTAATTCAACCTTATTTGGTTCTTTATTTATTTCGGATTTCGAGTTTGAAGTCTGATTTGCTATACTGATTTCTGGAAATATTGTTGTTTTTGAAAAACTTTTAACTAAAATTAATTATTGAATTTTCTAAAAATTAAAATGATCGAATTAGTATCAGTCACAAAAAGATTTGATGACTTCACTGCCCTAGAAGATGTCTCGTTTGAGCTTGATCCAAAGGAATTTACATTCTTGACAGGTCCATCAGGTTCAGGAAAGACCACACTTATCAAAATGCTTATACGCGAAATTATCCCCACCGAAGGACAGGTAATCGTTGATAGCGAGGATATTACAAAACTCAAACGACACAATATCTACAATCTCAGACGAAAAATCGGTGTTATTTTTCAAGACTTTAGACTCATCGAAGATAAAACTGCCTATGAAAACGTGTCTTTTGCACTTGAGGCAAGTGGCAAGGGTGACAAAGAAATCAACGACATCGTACCTTATGTTTTGGAAATAGTCGGACTATCTGACAAAATGCAAGCGTTTCCAAGACAACTCTCTGGAGGTCAAAAACAGAAAGTAGCAATTGCACGTGCTATAGCAAATGATCCAAAAATATTGATTGCTGACGAACCTACAGGGAATCTAGATGAAGAAGCAACATGGGATATTGTCGAAATCTTGAAAAAAATCAACTCATGGGGAACAACAGTTATCATGTCTACACACAGTGCCGAAATACTCCGCTCATCAGACCAACGACTTATCAAACTT
>CAYSKC010000023.1:0-5896 GCA_964431615.1 uncultured Candidatus Saccharibacteria bacterium | reverse complement strand
GAATAAAACAAATGAGGAATTCTCGGACAAAATAGTTTTGAGCACCGAAGAAAACAAAAAAAATAAAGAGAAGAAAAATAAAGAGAAGAAACAAAAAAAACAAGAAGTTGATCCTTTAAATACAATTGAGATAGGAGAAGAATTCGTCGACACTGCAGAAGGAGACAAACAAGATCAAAACAAAAGAATACAAACACAGACTGAGGAAACAAAACAAAAAGAAATTGCAAATGATGCTACAAAAGAAGAAACTGGAGTCAAAGAAAAATCGGACCAAAAAGAAAAGAAAAAAATTAATTTGAAGATTGGACTATCAAAAAAGAAAGACCAAGAAAAGGAAGTTGCAAAAAAAACACCCGATTTTTCTGATACTACATTGAGCCAAGATGCAATTTTGCTACTTCAATCAAATAATTACAAAACACTTCAAGACGTGATTGATTCAGGACTTGAAAAAATCAAATTGATAGATGGAATTAGTGGTGACAATATTTTCGAGATAGAATCAGCTATTGAAGAATATTTAAAATAGTAAATTTTTCAAAATGAAAGAACTCAAAAGAGCACTCAAAACTACATTTAAACAAATTTCACGAAGTGGATGGCTCTCGTGGGCCTCAATCGGCGTCATGACGCTATCTTTTCTTGTAACAACTAGCTTTTTGTTGATAGCGTTTGTAATGAACCTCGTATTGAAATCCATAGAAAACGATCCTCATATTTATGTATTCTTCAACCCAGGAACAAACGAAGAAAAGATATTGGGATACAAAGCTGACTGGGAGAAATTAGGAAATATTGATTCCGTGGTATATACCTCCGAGAAAGATGCACTTGAGGAATTCAAAGATTACAATGAAAAATCTAACCCAATCACCGCAGAGGCTATCAGGGAGAATGTACTTCCAGCAAGCCTTGGAATCCGACTTGAATCAATTGAAGATGCAAATGAAATCATAAATCTAATGGAACAAACCGAACAGTCGGATTCCGAAGTTTTGAAAGTAGGATACAGTGAAACAACCATACAAAATATCAAAGATTTAGTAAATTTGATAAGAATAGGAGGCGGAATAATAGTAGGACTTCTAATCATAGTAATACTTCTATTTACACTTCTTACAGTAGAATTTAGAATTTATAATAGATCTGAGGAAATTGGTATCATGCAACTGGTTGGGGGAAGCCTGGGATATATCCGTTTACCATTTATTCTTGAAAGTTCGATTTATGGGGCAATCGGAGCATTCCTCTCAAATCTAATAATACTTGGTTCGTACTGGGCAGTAGTGAGTTACTATTCCAGCTCAGACTTGATCAGGTTTACTCAAAGGTTTTTTGGAAGCCTTGACTGGCCATCTCTTACAATAATTGATTTCTCAACAATTTTTCTTTTGATAATACTTATAGGAGCTATCATGGGTGGAATCAATAGTTTTATTGCAATTCGAAGATACATTAAATAGTATTTTGATAAATGTTCAAATTCTGGAAAAACCCTACCAAAATATTTCTGAATATTATTCTTGTATTGTCAGTTCCTTTTTCAATATTCAGTACTGAAATTCATGGACTTGAAGTTCTTGATTCCAGTGATTTGTCTTCAAACATTGGAAAAAGCACACAAGAACAACTTGCAGATATTCAAAAACAGCTTGAAGAAAACAGAGCAAAACAGATTGAATATGCAAACTTAATCCAACAAGAGAAATCAAACCAAACACAATATAACAACGAAATTACAATTCTTGAAAATCAAATCTATTTACTGAATGAACAAATATCAGAAACAGAACTTGTGATACAGGAATTAAATCTTCAAATAGAAATACTTACGAAAGAAATTGAGGAGCTGGAAGTAGAAATCGAAATTGCACAAAACGAGATAAAAAAATTAGAAAATGAAACAGATGGGAGACTTCTCAATATGTATATCGCTCAAAAAGAAAGATCCAGTACTTCATCTGAAATGTTTTCCAGTGATGGCCCTTCCGCACTCGTCAAAAATGACACATATAGACAAGCTTTACAAGAAGACACAAATGTAAAACTCGAAATACTTCAAGGCACAAGGGAACAACTTGAAAAAGACAAAATAAAACTTGAAGAAAACAAAATTTCTGTTGACAAGAATAGAGTACAAGTTGAAGAAGAAAAAATTGCTCTGGACAGAAAACGGACACAAGCCGATAGTGAAAGAAATACCTACATCATAAAGCTTCAAGAATCATCAGACAAAGTCAATCAATACGACAAAATCCTTGCAATACTACCTGCAGAAGAACAGGAACTGGTAAATAAAGCCAATCAACTAAAAAATGCACTTCTATCCAGAAAAGAAGTGGTAAGCGGACTTCCAATCAAAGCTGGGACATTTATTGGTATCGAAGGAAATACGGGATATTCTTATGGAGCCCATCTGCATTTTGGGGTTTCGGTTGATGGAGTGATCAAAAATCCCTGTAATTATCTTCCAGCAGGTGCATATGGAAACTGTGGAGGAAATGGACAACTAGTCAAACCCATAGAAGGAGCTGTCCTCACAAGTGGATTCAGAACAGCAGCAAGACCAACTCACAATGCAATTGACCTCTCAACAGGAGGAGGAGCGAGTATAGTTGCTGCACATGATGGATACGTGTATTATTTCTTCGAGCCATGCCCCTCATGGGCACCCGTCTGTAATAACGGCGGAGCCATTGCAGCCAAGATATGTGAAACAGACAAATGCGAGAGCGGATTCTCAACAATTTACTATCACATGGCTTGTACAGCTGAACCAAAAGGAACAGGGAATAGCTGTAAATGAATAAGAATTTTCATTCTTAATTCTTCAGTTTTTGTATTGCAATACAATGCGCTCAACATTTATCTCCTGATATAAACCAACCATGCTCAATTTAATTATTAAAAAAACAAGCATGGCAGAGCAAAGGAAAAAAAAGATCGAAGGCTTCACCGATCTCAAAACGTGGCAGGAGGCAAATAAACTGGCCCAAATAATTTTTTCTGAGTGTAAAGGAACGGAGACAAACCCTTTGACAGAAAAATTGCAAACAACAGTTCTCTCAACTACAGCAACAATTGCTAAAGGATTCTACAAAAAGGCATTTGAAGAAAAGGTGAAACTTTATTATCAAGTACTTGATACCCTTGTAGATCTGGAAGATTCTTTTGAGCTTGTCAAAACACTCAAACTCTTCAATGAAAAAACAATTGATGAGTTGGATAACCAACTTATAACAGTCAGAAAAATGACTTTTTCGCTCATCAGTAAACTCAAAGAAATTGTTGAAAAAAGTGAATAACTATCTTAAAAGAGGGAAAGGCAACTCGCTTTCCCTCCTATTATTCAAAAACATTGTTTTTATCATCTTGCTTTCAATACTAATTTTTCTGTGTTTCGAACAAACAGTTCATGCAAAATCCCACGACTTGATAATCACAGAAATACTTCCAAATCCAATTGGTAATGATTCTGAAGGAGAATTCATCGAAATTTTCAATGCATCACAAAATACTTATGAGATAACGAATATCAAGATTGACGACAAACCAGTACGATTATCTGACGAAAACAGTGACAATTTTCTCAATTCAAATGAATTTCTTATCGTTCACGACGACAACTTCGACATAACCCAATACATTGGGAGTCAATTTAAATACGGAGTCGTCACATCAACAAGTTTTTCAAACACAAATGACCTTGTTGAAATTAAATATGAAGATAACATAATTGATTTTGTTCAATATTCAAACCCAAAAGAAGGAATAAGCATAGTGAAACCTTTTATACAAGAAAATTATTTATCTAACCATCATGAAGTTATTGATAATACCGACACAGTTGATTTCAAAGGGAACAAGACTAGTCTATTGTTATTTGATAATTGGCGGAACTATCTAGAGTTTCAACCATACCTAGAGTTTCAAAACCAGGAAGGAATATGGACACAAGAGGTCCCAGAAAATAATCCAGTTATTGTTCGAATCAAATTTCCACTAGAATTGACAAACAAAGAAAATCTTTTTTGGAATATTGATGATGGAATTGTATATAACATTGATGAACACGCTGAATTCTCTATTCCCGCGATTGTGAAGGTCTTTGATTATATTACAAACCAGAAAATTGAATTTTCTCCTGAGAGACCCGTTGAAATAACTATTAGTGAAATATTTCTAAACATTCAAAAAACAAAGCCAAGTGATTTCGATGAACTAAGTTCTTTTGAAAAACTCAGATATGAAAGTCAATGGATAGAAATAATATCTTCAAAACTTATCAATATTGATGGATGGGAAATAATAGATGATAATGAACAAACAATAGCTCTCAACAACTCCAATCTGATATCAAACAATAACTACCATATAATCACTTGTACTGGTTTTGATAATGATTCTTCATCAATAACAATTCTTGATGACAAAAAAATTGTTTTAGATACCATAAAGATTGAAAAAACAGACTATCCAATCTCTCTATCAAGAGAAAACAACTATCTAAGAATCGGATATGAGTATTCTCCAAGTAAAGAAAATGAAAAAATATCTACAAAGCTCAGAATAAACGAAGTATTTCCTAATCCTAGTGAAGACAATGAATGGATAGAAATTTTTAATTCTGGTGACAAAAATATCGACCTTCGAGGATGGCATATATCAGACCTTACCTCAATTCAAGATTTACCCTATGAAGAAATTAAAGAGAAAGAATATTTTGTTATTGAAGAAGATAACCTCAAAATTTCTCTTAATAATTCGGGAGACAAACTTTCACTTATTAGCCCTGATGGAGAAATTGTCGATATACTTGATTACAAAAGCACGGAGAAGGATAGTTCTTGGATTTATTGGGAAGGAGAATATAAAAACTCAACTATAATAACAAAAGGAAAAGAAAATATTTTGGGAGAAGAAGTAACGAACTTGGAATCCGAAACAATTGACGAGATTGATCAAGAGGAGAATGAGGCGGTAATTGAAAAAGATACACGTGTTTTAGGACAGACATCAACACAACCATATCCAGCTCAGTATCTAGGAAACAATATAACTAAAAAAAAGTTCGAATATAAAAAACCAGAAAATTTCGTTTTAGCAGAAAATTCTGACGGAAATCTTGACGAAAAACCAAAAACAGATAAATCACTTGATCTGAAAATCAAGATTGCCCATTCTCTACTTCTTTCAACTGGAATATTTACCTTGTTTGAAACCGAAAGAGGAAAAATTTTATTGAAATTTCTTAAAGAAAAACTGGTAGCAATATTCAAACTTAATTAATACTTTGAAGCTCATCAATCGTAATACATTGATCAATTGAAATGCTTCCTATCCTTGTCCTTTCAAGCTCAGCTAAGACAGCTGGATATTTATATTCCAAACCCAAATCATGTGCAAATTGCCTCACATAGGTTCCTTTCGAACAATCAAATTGAATTTCAACATAAGGAAGTACTGTTATATTTTCTAGGTTTTGAAAATATTTTGAGATCTCTTCTTTTTCAATTAGTCCCAATTTGAGTAATTTAATATTATTTATCAAAATATCCCTTTTTGGTAGAGTGACCTTGTATTGCTGCCCATTTGAATTCGAAAAGAGAACCCTTACCTCCTCACCTTCTGTTGAAATTGAGTATCCTTCATAACTTCTAGCAAGTACCCTTAGCTTTTTTCCATCAACTTTTACCGAACTAAAGACTGGAACTACCTGTTTGTAACCTCCTTCATAATTTTGAAGAATTTCAATATAATTATATCTTGACATCGAGGCTGATTTCAAACGAAATAATCCTGAAAATTCCAGAACATGGGGCGTTATTTATGTTTGCCAAAGTTATTAAGAAGAAAAATCGGATAACTACTCAGCTGCAATAATAATTACATC
>CAYSKC010000022.1:0-9202 GCA_964431615.1 uncultured Candidatus Saccharibacteria bacterium | reverse complement strand
AAGCTCAAATATTTGGCAATGGCTAGTTGTATGGGGTGGATTCTTATTTTTGATTATTGTATGGCTTTTTGGTCCAATAGGAAAATATTCGGGTAATTTCAAAAAAATTTCACAAAATATTCTTCATTTTGTCTCAAAGAGGAAAAACTTATTTTTTTTAATAATATTTCTAGCAATTATTGGATTTTGGATCGGACAAGAAATTTTTTATGTCAAAGACTTATTGAAGGACGGTCAGTGGTATAGAGCAAATACAGTTTTTAAGATTTCTTATCAACTCTGGATATGGTTTGGACTAATACTTGGTCCTTTAATAGTCGATAAAGTAGCAAAACTAAAATGGAATTTAGGAGGATTTTTATCTTTTTTTTCTATAAATATCATCATCATTTTGATGCTAGCATATGGATATGTGACAATTTTGCAAAGCTTTGATCCGCGTGGGAAATATACCGGTATCGGAGATGGAATGTCTTGGCTTAGAGATAGTTACCCAGATGATTATAGTGCCTTGATTTTTATGTATGCAAAAAGGACCGAATGGAGAGAAGAAAATCAATATCCGGTCATAGTTGAAGCGGCTGGGGATAGTTTTGAAGACAATAATTATTTCTCAACTTACTTGGGATGGCCTACGATAGTTGGCTGGAGTGGCCACGAATGGACATGGCGTGGGTCATACGATGTGGTGGGCAAACGCAGAGATGAGGTTAGAGAAATATATACTGGTGACAATCCTCAAAATGCATATTCGATACTTGATAAATATAAAGTGAGATATGTAATAGTTGGTTCAGCAGAGAGAAGAATTTATGAAGAAGAATTGAATCTAGAAAAACTCATAAATATTGGGACTGTCATCTTTCAAACAAATGACACATACATAATTGAGATAAAGGATTGAAGATTTTATGTAAATAGCTGCACTTATTTGAAATTAGTTCTTTTGTCCAATTTGTTTGGATAATCTTTCTGCTTCTCTTATGGCAAAATTCATACCCCTATCTTGAGGATAAATCATCGAAAAATTTAGAAGATACAAGTTATTTATGGGTGTTTGAGATGAGGGGATTCTGTTTTTGTAGCCTATATCGACTATATGTTGAGCATTTTTGAATTTAAACAACTTCTTTTCTGAAATTTCAGAATTTTGAAATTTTGGGAAAATTTTCTTGAGGTATTCAAACCATTCATTTTCGATCAAATCATCTGAAGAGGAAAAATATCGATGATCATGTGGAAAATAACCACCCAAATAATATACAAATTTTCCATTGTAATTCTTCTCTGGGACAAGTTTTGTGTGATTTACGAAAACAACAAAAGGGGCTTTTTCGTCAGAAATATTGGTCCAATAATAATCATTTAGATTTTGATCTGAGCTGAACACTATGGTTATAGAACCCAGATACTTTATATTATTGAGTTTTGCAATGTAGATATTTGTGTCTTCTGCTTCATTTTTTACAACTTTTGAAAAGAGAGAAGAGGGGGTGGTCAAAACAAGTTTATCGAAAACGTAGTTTCTATCGTTTGTCTTCAGCAATAATTCATTTGTAGTTTGCTTTTGAATATTTAGAATATTCTTGTTGTAGAAAATTTCACCACCCAATTCTTGAATTTTTTCTTCTAGTTTTTCAATAATTGAACAAAAGCCATTCTCAAGAAACCCAAGTTTTTCTGCGTTTTTTTTGTGAGAGCTTGCACGTATGTGTATTCGAGCCCACATCCAGGACATGGATATCTTGTCAAAATGTTCATGAAATTTTCCTTTGAGCATTGGTGCCCATATCCTATGATAAGCTTTCTGGCCATTGAATTTCGATAACCATTTGGAAGCAGTAATTTTTTCGAACAGAGATTCTGTAGGCCAGAACTTCAAAAAAACATAAATAATACCTGTCCGAATTCGATCTATCAAAGGCAATGACCCCATTTAAGTTTCTGAGATAGATCTAGTTCATCAATGAGATTGATAATATGTGTGTCACTCAAAAATATATGATGATAGGTTTTCTCAATATTTGTATTTTCAATTTGAAACCCTGAAACAAGACCACCTCCATAATTTTCTTTTTCAAAAACTGAGACATTGTGTCCGTATTGGAGAAGTCGGTAAGCTAGTATTAGACCAGAAAGACCTGCTCCAATTATTGCAATTTTTTTGGTATTTTTATTTTCCAAAAGAGAATCGTTTGTTTAAATTATATTGAACTAGAAAAACCAGAAAAAGAGTGAAGAATTTTGCAATCATTTCATCTATAAAAAAAATGTCCGAAAGAATATATATGAGTATAGTGGAAATCAGGTATCCAAAAAGACCGATACCTGAGAATCTCATGTATCGAACTAGTAAATTATCTTTCGTTTTGAAATTAAAGAATGCATTTAGAAAAAAATTATTGGTAATCCCTGCTGAAATACTTACAAAATTGGATACGAAAACAGGGATTCTCATTATTGAGAATAGAATATAAAAAACAGTCATATCGACAAGCACACCTAGACAACCGACAAGAGCATAGAGAATTAAGTTTCTATTTGACTCAATCAATTTTTTTACCATTTCTGTATATTCCTGCAACTTCATATTCTATTGGTTGGATTTTTTTGTTTTTAAATATAATAAGCAACTTGATGCCTTCTATTGCTAGCTTTAACATTTTGAGAAAGGAGTATTTACTCTTTCCTAGTTCTCTTTTAGGTCTGATATAAAAAACACTGGTTTGAGGAATATCCAAAAGTGAAATGAATCCCCGCAAAAATCTTTTTGATCCTGAATTTTTATTTATTTCATCTACGACCTCTCTATCAATTAGCCTGAAATCGGCTGTGTTTTCAGGTATCTTGCCATTAGAAAAAAAACTCATTATTTTGTAGTAGATTTTTGCACTCAAGTCTTTGAATAATCCATCTTTTCTGGAACTTCGTGTTCCATGAACAACCTTATATCCTTTTTCCCATTTTTCAACCATTTTTGAGAGCACTTCTGGTGGATCCTGAAGATCACTGTCCATAGTAATAATAATATCCCCAGATGCGTAATCCAAACCAGCACCAACAGCCACCTGATGTCCGAAATTTTTTGATAAATCGACAACAATACATTCTGGATTATTTCTCGAAAAATTTAACAGTTTTTTGAAAGTAGAATCAATACTCCCATCATTTACAAGTACTATTTCATAATTGTAATCTGATTGTTTTTTGAGAATATTTCTCAAACTCTCCAAAAAAAGGCCGATAATTTCTTTCTCATTGAAAATTGGTGATACAACTGAAATTTTTTTCATAGGATTATTTCAGAAGAAAAGATACAGGTAAAAATGTAAGCCCAAGCAGAAAGCCTGCAATTGTCTGCATTATTGTATGTTTTTTGAGTTTTACTCTTGATACGGCAACTATTGGAATAATTATTAGAAGAACAAGGTACTCCATTCCAAAAATTCTTGAAATTGCAATTATAAGCATAGTATTTGTGATGATATGGTAGCTAATTTTCCAATAGTGGGTGATCAAAACTGCAATGGTTAGATATATGATTATTACAAATAGCATATTTCTCAATTCTGTGTGTCCCAACACAAATGCCGAAATTGTAGCAAAAAACAGCCCAAAAATTACAACCTTCACTTGTGCAATCCTTGATTTCTTGTCACTTAGGTCTATATCAACTTTTTTTGTAAAAAGATTTATCAAAAAATACAAAACAGGTAAAAAAATGACTAGCATGTAATAATACAGTGCTTCAAGGAATATTAGCTTTGTCATAGACAAAACCACAACAAATATAAAGGGTGATAGTATAATTGGATCGAAAAGTCTCGATATGATTTTATATACAAGCAAATTGTCTTTTTTTGGCACGTCGTGAAAATTCTAAAACTAACCAATGATACAAAAGAAAATATTATTAGTGAAGCCTTAAAAGTTCTGAAAAACGGAGGGGTTTTGATTTACCCTACAGAAACGGTGTATGGGATAGGTGTTGACCCCACAAATTCAGAAGCCATAAAAAAACTTTTGGTTTACAAAGCTAAAAGAGAAGGGAAGCCCCTTTCAATAGCAGTAGATTCGAAGAAAATGGCAAGAAATTTTGTAAAAATAAATAAAACTGCAGAAAACTTATACGATAACTATCTGCCTGGACCAATCACGATAGTTTCAAAAAGTTTGGGAAAAGTTGTTGAGGGTGTTGAATCAGAAGAAAAAACACTCGGTGTTCGAATACCAGATTATCAGTTGGTTTGTGAAATAATTACAAAATTTGGCGGACCGATTACTTCCTCGTCTGCAAATGCTTCAAACAAAAAAAGACCATATTCTATAGATGATATTTTAAACAATATTTCAGAAACACAAAAAGAAATAATTGATCTAATAATTGATGTTGGAAAACTTCCAGAAAATGAACCATCTACAGTTGTTGACACAACATTAGATGATTTTGTGATTCTTCGACAGGGAGATATCAAACTATCAGAGAAAACAAGAATTGTGAGTACAAGTCCAAAAGAAACAAGAAAATTTGGGGAAACTCTAGTAAAGAAGTACGTACAATACTTGGGCTACAAATCAATCATTTTTGCAATGAAAGGAGAATTAGGTAGTGGAAAAACCGAGATGACAAAAGGTATTGCAACTGGATTGGGGATTTTGGATCAGATCAAATCTCCCACTTTTATCATTGAGAACAATTATAAGATTGAAGGTAAGGAGGGTTCATACTTATCTCAAAAAAAGATTGAGCTAATTCATATCGATGTGTGGAGGCTTTTTTCTGGAAAAGAGTTGAAAGAATTGGATTTTTTGGAACAGGTTGAAAATTCAAATATTTTTGTAATCGAATGGGCAGACAAGATTGTCGATCTACTCAAAGAAATATCAAGCGATGCGGTTGTATTGTGGGTTGAGATAAAGTATGGAGAGAATGAATTGGAGAGAGAAATTGTTGTGAGTGATTTTATGTAAATATTGAAGAAAATATTTCCCAATATTTTTTTTTCTTCTATACTGTAACAGGTTAACGATTATCAAATTATGGGATTCAACAACTTGGTAGCAACGCCTATGGAGAGTTTTCCAAGAACACAGACTGGAGATACTCTAGAAACGATTCAGGCTGCAATTAGGCTTTTCAAAAAAGCTGCGGGGAATTCTTCTATCGAAAAAATTCAGGAAGGAGTTAGACTAATACAAGAAGGATCTGGAACACTTGATGAACGAATTGCTCAGGCTATGATGCTTATTCGAGTCCAGGACGAAAAGAGTAGGCTGAGTGCCAAAGATCAGCTAGAAGCATTTGCAAAAGACAGTACTCCAGTTACACCGGATGATCTTCGTTCATCGGTTTCAATTTATCCTGAAACCCGTGTATATGAAGCTGGAAGTGTTACAAATGACACCAAAGAACAGCTAAAAATATTGGGAAATTTGGATGTATTTGAACAAAGAATGCTTGCAGATACTATTCGAAAAATTCAGGAAAAAAGGACAAATATGGATATTTCACACTTACCAGTTGATCCTTTGACAAGACTAGCTCAAAGATACGAAGGTGTTGTTGATAACCTATATATGGATCAATCAGTTACTCTGTCTATGAAAGAAGAGGAGCTACAAGCAATTTTTACTGATGATGAAATAGCTCTTGCACAACAAGGTAGATTGGTAATCGAAGCACCAGTAATAGAAAAATTATCTGCTCAAACACAATCTATCAAAGAGAAACAGGGTTGGGTTATTCAAAACCCCCAAATCACAATTTCCATAGTCAGAAGACCTGATGGAACTTTGGCTTTGGAAATATCACTCAAAGCTTCCGGGTTTGGAAGAGAAAACGAGAAAAAAGAAATGACTGGGTATAATACTGTTGAGGTTGTATCTCATGCTGTCGACATATTACCAGATCCAAAAAATCGTGAAATTTTTGCAACAAATACGAGAAATCTCATTGTTTTATTATCGGGAATTATTGGTGAAAATAGAATTGATGTAGATTTTAATCCTATGCTTGCTGAAGGAAAGGAAGGAATCAAAATATTGTTACAGACAATTAGTCAAAAACGACCAGATCTATTTCAAGCTCACTTGGAAGAAATTATGAGGCAGATACAAATATCTCAGATGAGTCTTCTTCCATATCAAATGATAGTCTAAGATTAGAAACGAAAACTCTCTTTTTGACTACATTCTTGTGTATAATCCAGTTATGAAAATACTAGCAATAGACACTTCATGTGACGATACATCAGTTAGCCTTTCCGACAATGATCGGATACTATCCAATGTCATCTCATCGCAAATTGAACTTCACAAGAAATGGGGTGGAGTAGTTCCAGTAATTGCCAAAAGAAATCACGAAGAGCAGATTGACTTTGTGATCGAGAAGGCATGCAAAATAGCAAGAATTTCACTTGCACAGATTGATATATTTGCAGTAACTATTGGTCCAGGATTAGCTATGGCACTTGAAGTTGGTGTCAAAAAAATCAAAGAACTCTCTCAAAAGTTCCAAAAAAAAGTGGTTGGAGTCAACCACATGGTAGGGCATATTTACGCAAATTTTTCGAAAAATTCGAATGGAAAAACGTACAGTGGTCTGAGCAATAATCAAAGTTTTCCTTTGCTTGTCTTACTTATCTCAGGCGGTCATACTGAGTTTGTCCTTATGAAAAATCACATGGATTTCGAAAAAATTGGTCAAACACTTGATGATTCAGTAGGAGAAGCCTTTGATAAAGTTGCCAATATGCTTGGTTGGGGTTACCCTGGAGGGCCGATTATCGAAAAATTTGCTCGCGAAAGTGGAGGTAAAGATAAGTTCAATTTCCCCTTGCCTATGAAGGATTCAAAAAATCTCAATATGAGTTATTCAGGTCTCAAGACCGCTGTTTTGCGTATTGTCAAAGAGGTTGGCGCAGAATCATTTCCCAAAATTAACGAGTTGGAGATTACTGACCCCCGTGTCACGATTTCAAAGAAACCGTTTTATAATGTTGACCGCAAAACAGCGGTCGAAATTGCCTATTCCTTTCAAAAAGCGGCAGCTTTCTCCCTTGCTCACAAGTTAGACTTCGCACTCGAGAAATTCAAAGTCAGCAAAGTACTTATAGGTGGTGGGGTTTCCAATAATACTTTTGTGAGAAATATACTTGGAAAAACTGCAAAAGAACATAACGCAAAATTATTTTATCCAAAAAACAAAAAATTGCTTACAGATAATGCTGGAATGATAGCCACAGCTGCTTATTATATGGCGTCAAAGAATCAATTTGCCAATACAAAATATCTTGACAGAGACCCTTCACTATCTTTTTGAAAAGTTATGTAACAAATTTTGTTTTCTTTCGTCTCTATTTATAAAGTCCCATCAAAATTTAAATTTTATGTATAAAAATGATGTCTCCAAGTCAGGTTATCAAAGATTTCGAATTTGGAAAATTTACAAAAAAAGTATTTCCAGTTGTTTTGAAGGTAATTTTGATATTGATATTAATTATTTCAGAAGGAATTGTACTCACATCTGTATATAGAAATTCAAAAGAGATAATCAGACTCAAGGCAGAGGAAATTTGGCCATCTTCTTTTGATCCAATAGCAAGATTTGTCGTCAATATTGATTGGGATACAAGGAAGGTAACCTTTGATGCTTCCCCAACACGAACGTACAAAAATATCGTGAGTAAATATATATGGAGAATAGATGATGGTACAGGTTTAATTGGTGAGAGCCAGTTCGAACATAACTTTGCAACTCCAGGTTATTACCGTGTACATCTATCAGTCCTCGATTCAAACGGTCAAAGTGACTTTGCAACATGCACTATATTCTTTGCTCCCGAAGAAATTGATAAGGTTGAGACAGGAAGAAGTCAGTATATTGAAGAAAATTTCAAAGAAGGGGAAATGACGGGTACAAGAGTAAAAGAGGAGACTACTTTATTTTCATGGATTCCAAAGGGGGACTTTATGAATTACTCAAAATATCTCGAAAATAATATTGATAAATCCGACAGCGCAATTCTTCTCTCAAATTATATTGAAAATGAATGCGGATTTTCAGAAAGACCCTACAATATTTCAACTCTTTCTCAAAGAGTTTCGGATAATAATTCCCAGCTTGCAAAAAGTAGCGCTAAATTGATTGCAAGTGTTGCACTGGCGGTCGGAATTGTTGGAATATATTCTGTTTCAAGTATTGTTATCAACAAGTCACTAAGTCCAAAAATTGAAAAAGAATAGGATTAGTCTAAAACATTTGATATAAATATTTGTGAGACCATAAAAAACAGCATAGAAGTACTGTTTGACAGAATATTCGGTCAATTTGACAAAATAAGCTACTCATGTGTTATCATTCCCAGCATCCAAAATGTGGACAAGTCACTGAAAGCCTTGTAGCTTAAATATTTAGATATTTTTTAGGGTTTTCAGGTTAAGTTTTTTTTGTAAAGAATTGAACGATACCAAGTACAAAATTTTGTCAGGAGCTCAACAGATATTTTTGGAAAATAGTTTTCACGGTACTCCTCTCGATACACTTCTAGGTTCTATCAAAGTCAGCAAAGGAAGTTTTTTCCATCATTTCAGATCAAAAGATGATCTTTTGTTGCAATTAATTGATATTGAAGCTAGCGCTATGTTTGGGAAACTTGAAGAAGTGTCACAAAAAAATATTAATCCTCTTGCAGCTCTCAATGATTTCTTGAATTGGAGGCTTTCTAATTACCATTCTACAGGAAGACTAATATACAAATTGGGAGCAGAGGTAGGAAATGAGAATGTAATAATTCAAAAGAAGATAAAAAAAATATATGGTGAGTATCTTTCAAGTATTATTCGATTTCTGGATGATGCAAAAAGAAAAAGATTGATAGTCCTTACTACAAATACAAAAGAACTTGCAAACTTCATAATGTATGCTTTAGAAGGAGGAACCATGGCAATAAGTCTTACTGATAATATCGCTCAATACGAAGGTGTCGTTGAAATGATCAAGAAAGTTATCCGAAGCTATAGATTGATCGAATACTAAACCCTTCTATTTTATTTCTATCGTCTGTTTTTTTAAAGGTATTAAATTTTACAGATTTTCCTTTCTTTATTATAATTTTTTGTTTAATTAGCAAAATAAGTGTATTTTTTTCAATTCTCCAGTTCCCCTGAAAACCAATTATTTGTTTTTTTTCATCAAATTGAG